>DATJYL010000223.1 GCA_035499655.1 Pirellulales bacterium | reverse complement strand
CTGAAAGACGACGCCCGAGTGATTCAGCTCAAGGCTGATCCGCACAGTGAAGCGCTGGCCGATTGGAATGCGGCGAATGCCAAGTTCAAAAGCGTTCTTTCCAGCTCGCCCACCTTCACGGTGGCAAAAAAACTGGAATATCGCAAAGGGGCCCTGGAAGATGTGCGCAAAGCCATTGCGCTTGCGCCCGACAACCCAGACAGTTGGGCCTGGCGCAGCTTTGGCGCTAGGGCGCTGGGCATTGAAGTTCAATTGGCTAAAGCTGATGTGCCGAAAGAAACCCTCGCCAAATGGGCCGCTGAAGCACGCGGCTGGATCGACGAAGCTGTCGACATGGCTGGCAAACGGCCCGATCTAGCCGATCAAATGACCAATCTGCAGCGACAGCAGCAAGATTTGGAAAACACACTAATGGCCAAAGGCCTGCCGCGGACATAACGAGGGGTTCAAGTCCCGCCAGGTTTCATCTCGCCAGTTTTTTGCGGCGCATTCAGTTCGGGAAGCGTAAGCGGCTTGGTGTCACCCGATTTTTCTTCGCCCGCTTTGGCGTTGCCCGATTTTATTTCGAACGATTTTGCATTCACGGCGTTCGCGTCGGCCGGTTGTGGCGGAACCGCAGGCGGCACGTTGGCAGACGGCGCATTGGCGGGATTTTGGGCGGCGGCGTTGTTGTCCGCTTTCTTCGTATCGAGTTTCATGATTTGTGGCTTGTTTTGCAACTGATCGATTTCTTGCGGCGTGGCCCCGCTATCGATCAACAAATATCCGGCCCAAAAAAATGGATGCTGCGCATTGATCGGCGGGGAGTCGGGCTTTAACCTGATGCGCGGCTCGCGCTGCGGATCCAACGGCGATTGGCTCACTAATTCCACGGCCCTTTGCCAGGCTTCGTCAGCCGCGGAGAAAGGCAGCTCTTGGATGAACTGCCGCACCAAATCCAACGCGGTTTGGCCGCCGGTTCGCCAGCGGCTGATTAAAATCGTTCGCGCGCCTGTGGCCATCAAACCGGTCGTCGCCAAAAACAAATCGTTGCCGGGCGTTGTGCCGACGGTTTTCAAACCGTTTTCCGCCGCCGTGTGAAAGCTGGGAAACACGAACACATCGGTATTTTTCCAAGGCAGTTCCAGCCACGTGCTCAGCGCACCCACGTTCTTGTTGTTTTTTTCCAGCGGCACCGGCGACCAATCGTACGGACCAGATTGCGGAGTCGTGGCTGGAATATCGTCCAGCACCACCACGCCGTCCAGCATCGCTCCCACCAAAGGCGAAATGGCAGGCAACGGAGCGTGCAGCGCCACCGCATGCGTGGCTGCGTGACGGATATCGTCCAGCGCCCCGGCGGTAAAATCCGCCGACTGACTGGGATAAAGCTTGCCGGCCACCACTCCCAAATCGGGCGCGGCTTTTCGCCCGGCGCGGTCGTTCATTGCTAGCCCCACCGTCGGCGCATAACGAATCCGCATCCGCGAAATAAGCGGAGTGTTGTCCTTCGGATCGCCCATCGGCAGAATGCCAAACGGCACGTACCACATCAGACCGTCAGGAACGATAATCAGTTCCTTAAACTCGGCATTGAAGGCGGTTTTGGGGTTACTGAGCGCCGAAGCCAGCACATCTTTGGCCGCCTGCTGCCACATCTCGTCGCTGAGCTGGGCTTCTTGCAGCTCGTGATTAGCGTCGTAATTTCCAAGTGCCTTCAACAATGCCACAGTCCGCTTTTCCAACAACGCAGGGTTGTCGATTTTCCACAGCGAGCTGCGGTCGCTGGAGTAAAATCCGCCGTACATAGCATGACTGGTGGCGAAATACGTTAGCAGCAGTTTGTCGCTGCCCAGGTCATGCTGCACTTGTTTCACGCTGCGAACAGGGGGAAATACGAAGTTGGCCGGCTCGCGCCGCACGGCAATCTCGTGCAAAATGTTTTCCTGCGTAGTGGTGAGCGCGGCCAGCTCGTTGAATTTGCCGCTCAGCGCGTGTTGGGCGTCGCGCGCGTCGGCAATGACGCCGGCTTGAGTAATGTCCGCACGCAGTTGGCGAACTTTGTCGGCTGCCTCGGCATATTTGGGGTAGCGAGTCAACAATTCCTGCCGCTGCAAAGCGGCCTGTTTGTCCAGCGTTTCCGGCGGCGCTTCCAACAGCCAGCGCAACGCCAACAGCCGGCCGCCAAACGGTTGTGTGCTTAAAAAACGATGCCGCCGAGCCAGATCTGAGATCAACAATGCCCCTTGCGCCGCGGCATCGGCCGACGTGGCCTGCTGCACGGCGATTTCCAACCAATGCTCAAAAGGCAACGGATGTGGCGTCGCCATCACGGCCAAACTTTCCAACGGTTGCATCGCCCAATCGGCAGGTGTCGGATCGCGCAGCATGTCGGCGTACAGCGGCATCGCCACGTGACGATCGTACCGACCGTTTGGATTGCTCACGCACAAATTGTCAGCCTGCCCGATTTGAAACAGCCATTTCGAACCGCCGTTTTTGTACCATTGCAAAGCGTTGTTAAACGCGGTATCGCCGGAGTTGATGGCCCCGGCTTGATATTGCGTTAACGCGGTCAGGAAATACAGTTGTGAACCGATTTCGCACATTCCCATGGTGCGGCGGCCGATGGTTCCGGTTGCGTCGCCCAATAGTGCGACCGCTTGTTGGCGATCACCCCGATCGGCCAGACTTTCCGCCGCCATCAGCAAGATCGTAGCTTCCAATTCGCGGGCCTTATTCCGGGCCCAACCCTCGGCCTGCGTAAGAAGCGTATCCAACGTAGCGACATCGCCGGCCAGAAGATGCGCCAAAAACAGTTTTTTGAATCCCTCGGTAATCACCGTGGCGTCGGAATAATCGTAGCCGGTATAAGTGGCTTCCTCGAAATATCCGCCGGCAGTTTTGTAATCGCCCGTCTCCATCGACAACTGTCCCAATTGCAACAAGGCCAACCCGGTCAATGGGTGATCGAACTGTCCTTGCATCAACAGCGAACGCTTGAGCAGCGCAATGGCCTGGCCCTCTTTCCCGGCCGAGTTATAGGCTGTGGCTTGCAACGCATCGAGCCACGCTTCCGACCAATGGTTGGGCGGGCCTTGTCGCCGGCTCGTCGTGGCTAGCACCTCGTCGGTCAGCGTGTCATGGGTTACCAGCGGCCCCAAAATTTCTTGGCGGCGCAGCATTGCCAGACACGTGCAACGCACGATTTCCTGCACGTTGATCGACAAATACATGGGTGGCGAAATCACACCGCCGCCGCGCTGCAACACTGCATTCAATTGATTGGGATCAAAATTGCCGACGCCAATCGGCAGGGTTTCTGGAATGCGCGCCGGGGCAGTCCCCCGGGTGCTTTTACCCCACGGCGCGCCGCGGGAAGGGCCCGAGGAACCCAGCGTGGGTGGAAATTGCACGCGCAGCATCCAATCCGAATTGGCCATGTACAATTGCAATGCTGCATTGAAGTTTTCCAGCGCGTCGGAATAATCGCCCAACCGGTAATCGCATTCGCCCACCATTGTGTAATCGCAAATGGAATCGAGCCAGCGCGTTTGCCCGTTCCGATAGGCGCCGCGCAATTCACGGGTATACTGATCCAGCGCGGTTTTGTAATCGCCGTCGTTGAGCGAATTGAATGCAATAAAATATGTTTGCGTGGGATACGAGCGCCCGCCCCCCATCGGAACTTGGGCTGGCGCCATGATGGGAACTTGCTGTACTTGGGCCCCGGCAGGAGTCGCTCCACAAGCCAGCAATGCTAGCGAAACAATGAACAGCAATGCCGCAGCGGTTGACACGGACCGTGCATGAAACGGCACGGGAACACGCTCTCGGGCAGGCACTCGCCCGCGCGCAAAGGAAAGCATCATGTTTCGCCTCCGCATAGATTCTGTCCCGACGGCAATTCTGTCCCAATTGGCCGATCAGGCGCTAAATTCATCATACCCCGGCTCGACAGCTTCCGCGACTAGTAGCCAATTCAGCCTTTTTCACCACGGAGACACGGAGACACAGAGAAGAATTGTTAATAGGAAGCCAGGAGAGCAAAACTGATGATGGCAAGCTCTATGCGATCCTGAATTCCTGGCGTCCTAATAAAGCTACCGCTGCCTGCTCTGTGCCTCAGTGTCTCGGTCGTTCAAATCTGCGTGCTAGCAGGTCCGATTTCCCAAATCGTTCGCAAGTTGGTCGCTTGGATAGACGATAACGATTGTAACGATTTTAGAATTTGCACCCGCTGGCAGAGTACGCCTGCCGCGGCCAGCAAATCGCTGCGCTTGAGGAATCCCCGCGCGAATGCCGCAGGAGGTGGTCGATGAATTCAATGTCAACCGCTCGCTTTTGGAAACACGCCTTGTGGGCCGTGGCCCTGGCAGGCTTTTGCGGACTGACTGGCTGCATGGGCACGTACTCCGGCCAGAATTTACCCAGCGGATATTATTTAAGCTCGCAAGTGCAATACTTTCCGCCGGGCAATCAGTTCCCTTTAACTAACGAAGCTGCGGCCCAAAAGGAATATCGCGAATCGCAAGAGCAGCAACAAGGACCACCGTCAACGCTGCCGCCGCCACCGGCCCCAGTGCAACAATAACGATATTGCAGCAAGACACAAGCAAATCAAATCTGCACCAAACACGAATTGAACTGCGGCTAAACCGCCGCACGATCCCAAATTACCAGTTCACCAAGCCTTTGGCCGAAAAAGCCCCAGGCGCCGGCTCGCAACCCTCGGGCTTCGAGCCGTACAAGTTTGTCGGACGTCGGCCAGGTTGCCGGTTTTGCCATCGAGCAATCGAAGGCAATTTCAACCCGTTGCCGGCGGCAGGGGGGACGACCCCTTCGCGCTGACGTCTGATCGGCGTCGCCCTTCGCAGGGCGCCCCATCGGACGTCAGCCGCGCTGAGGGAAATCTCCAAATGACGAATGCCTAAGCTCGAATGACTAATGAAAAATGGTTGAGACTCAACCTATTTGGTCATTGGGATTTGGTCATTGGTCATTCATTCGACATTCGAAATTCGTCTTTTGCGTTCTATGGCCGACGTTGAATTCTCCACCGCCGTGCAGCAGGCCGCCAACGAATTGTTGGTGTGGGTCGGCTTTGGCACGTTGGTGGGTTTGCTGGCCAAAGCCATTATGCCGGGACGCGACCCGGGCGGGACCATCGCCACGCTGATGATGGGCATCGGCGGCACCATCATCGGCTGCGGCATTTTGTCTTACTTTTCCGACCGGCACATCTCACCGATCAGTCCGTTAGGTTTTGCCGTCGGCACGGGTGGCGCGTTTCTGCTGCTGTTTTTCTATCGCTTGATGGGCGGATATTTCTTCCGCGAAGGCGTGACCGCCCCGCCCCCTGGCACCCGTATGCCTTTCTATCGCCGCGGATATTATCGCCGCGCGCGCTACGACGATTGATGAGCGTTACGAGTCGCGTTTGAAAAGTTGATGGCTCAGCCACAAAAACGGCTTCGACTCATCTTCAGTCCGTGCCCGGCCGGCACTGCATCCGATTAGGCGACGGCCAATCTCAACCCACCACAGTGGGTTGCGGTTCTGTCGGGCTCCAACTCAACCAGCGGCGGACGATCCGCTTCAGCCGCAAGGCCTGGGCACGCAAACGGACCGGATGGAAATGCGTGTAATGGTAGGCCGGGTGCAAGCGGGTGTACCAATAGCGTTTGCACTTCAGATAGTCGGGTCCCAAGTCGAACAGTTGATCGCCGCGCTGGCAACTGTCTTCGATCATTTTACCCATCAGTACGGTGCCGGCCCCTTCCTGGACGGCCGCTGGATCGTATCCGTTGCGGACGCCATACACCCAGTTACGAAATCGATAATTGTACGCAAACGCCACGGCCTCGCCGTCCAGCAGCAGCAAATTCACGTCGACCGCGCCGGCCCGGGCGGCCGATTCGTGGGTGGCGCGCAAATATTCGCGCACTGAGTCGTGCGAGAGTGTCGTGCCGCTGTTCGAATCGGCCTGCCAACTGCGCCGCGCCAATTCCACGCAGGTGTCGTACAAATCCCAGCGTGGGTCGCCATCGCCGTGTGCTTCTCCCAGCGGACGGTAACGCAGGTATTCCAGCTTGCCGCGCTCGGTAAGCAGCCGCTCGCAGCGCCGCAGGTTGCTTCGCCAAATCGATTTGCGTCCGGCCCAATATTTTTCCCAGCCGTCTTGCAGTTCGATCTGCGCCGAAAAGTGCCACACCTGGCTTTCGAATTTGAAACCGGCCACTTGCATGGCTTGCGGAGTTTGCCCCTCGTCGACTTCGTCCGCATCAACCCAGCGCAGGTCCAATAAATCCCAATCGCGCGCCGTGTGGCGAATGTGTTGCAAACCGGCGCGCAGCGTGGCGGCAGGGTGCGGGCCAATCGGTCCATAAAAACTGCCCCACCCGGCTAGCGGATAGCCGAGCACGCGCATCGGTCCCACACGGTACGGTTCGGTCGTTACGACGAGCGGCAAAATGCCAATCGGTTCCCGATCGGCTTCGACCAGCAGCACCCGTAATCGCTCCGGCCGGACACTAGTGTGCGCCCCGCCGTCCGACAATTTTTCGGAAGTATCTGCTATGCCATAGCCGTAAAACTGCCAATAAGTTTCCAACCAATCGAGCGATTGGAAAAAGGTCGCCCCGGCGGTCGAAGCCAGCAAATCTCTCCACACCGTCCGCAAATCGGCTAGCTGCTGCGGCGAATTGATTTCTCTGACGTGTAACATTTGGCTTATGGCGTAATGATTTGCGGCAATCTGGCGGATTCTTGAAATGCCCCTTGCGATGCCGGACGGGGACCGCAAACGGCTGCTTTCTTGTATCGAAATTGCAACTGATGTGGTTTCGGGGCAACCTCGGCTGTTACGGCCCGATAAGAAAGCATAGTTTCTAAGTTGGCCCTCGGAACTGCCGCGTAGCTTGCGGGGTTCAAATAAATGGCTGAGAATTAACGGTAGGGGCGTCTCTAATTCGCAAACTGCCATGCAAAAGCCAATTTTTGGGGTGGTTGCTGTCGCGCTGGTTTTGGTGACGTTGGGCTTCTCGCTGCCGGCAGCCGAATACAATACCTCGGTCAAGCAAACGCCGCTGATCAATTGGACGGGCAAGCCCGACCCGTTTTCGATCAGCAAAGACGCACCGGCGGCGCTGGCCAAGGAAATCGACAGATCGCTCACGGAAGATTTGGCCGCCGCCGACGATAGCAACAAAGTCATGACGTTCAGTCAACGCGCCGGCGACGAAGTTTTTCTGCGGCGCGTGTATCTGGACTTTATCGGACGCAATCCCACGCCGGACGAAGTAACGGCCTTCGTCCTCGATCCCACGGCCGATAAGCGCGACAAAGTAATTGTCAAGCTCCTGGATGATCCGCGCTTCGGTGAAAACTGGGGCCACTACTGGCGCGACGTGATGATGTATCGCCGCACCGACGAACGCGCTCTATTGGCCCAGCCGGCGCTCACTGACTATCTGACCGAGCAATTCAACAAGAATACGCCCTGGGACGAAATCGCTCGTTCCTTTATGACGGCCACCGGCGATGTCCGCGAGAACGGCGCCACCGGCCTCATCATGGCGCAAAACGGCAATACCAGCGACATCACGTCCGAAGTGTCGCGCATCTTTCTGGGCATCCAAGTTCAATGCGCAAATTGCCACGATCATAAAACCGACCGCTGGAAGCGCAACCAATTTCATGAGCTGGCGGCCTTCTTCCCGCGCATTGCGTTGAGGCCGGTGAAGTTGGACGACGAAAAGCGCAGCTTCGAAGTTGCCAGCAATGACCGGCCCTTCAAAATCACCAATCCAAAAGCGGCCAATCGGCCCGTCGGCAGTCCTGAGCATTACATGCCCGACTTGAAACATCCGGAATCGGAAGGGACCAAAATGCAGCCGGTGTTCTTTCTCACTGGCCAAAAACTTCCCTTCGGCACTCCGGATGCCGAGCGCCGCGAAACCATTGCCAAATGGATCACCGCGCCCACCGACGAGTGGTTTGCCAAAGCCTTCGTCAACCGCATTTGGGGCGAATTGGTGGGCGAAGGTTTATATGAGCCGATCGACGACATTGGGCCCGACCGCACTTGCACGGCCCCCAAAACCATGGATATTTTGGGCCACGAATTTGCCGACAGCGGATTCGACATCAAGCGATTGTTCCACATTATCGCCGATACCGATGCCTATCAGCGCGACAGCCGTTCGCGGCGGCTCCCCACCGATATGCCATTTGCCGCGAATTGTCCGGAACGCTTGCGCGGCGACGAAGTGTACGATGCACTCGTATCGGCGCTAGGAATCAACGACGATTTGCCGATGCTGCGCCTGGCGGCCACCGGAGGCGCTGGCGCGGGCGGAAAAGCTGCCGCCCTGCTCCGCTCGCCGCGAAATCAATTCGACCAGATCTTCGGCTTCGACCCCAGCGTGCCTAAAGACGAAGTCACAGGCTCCATTCCGCAAGCCCTGCTGATGATGAACGGCCCGCAAATCAATCGGGCCATTAACGGCTACCGCCCCGGCACCGGCCTGGGCCAATTGCTTTCGTCCACCACGGACGACGAGGCGGTCGCCACGGAGTTGTATTTGCGCTGCCTGGGCCGCGAACCGAACAAGACCGAATTGCAAACGTGCCTGACGCACGTCAAACAAAGTAAAAACCGCGCCGCAGGTTTTGAAGACGTCCTGTGGGCGCTGATCAACTCCACGGAATTTTTACAGAGAAAGTGAGAGAAAGTGTCTGATGATTAGGTGTCTAGTGTCTGGCGTCTAGTGCCTGGTAAGAAGAAATTCAACCCGGCTCCGGCACCATACCACCAGACACCATACCACCAGACACCCAAGCAGCCATGTCCATCCAACTTTGCCACTGCGTCACCGCCAAAGCACATAAACAGGGCGCCTTCGGCCGCCGCGATTTTTTGAAAGGCATTTCCGCTTCGGCGCTGGCCGGCGGATTAGCCGGCGGCTTATTGCACTGGACCGATTTGGTCACCGCCCAGGCCGCCGATTTGCGCAGCCGCGGAATGGCTTGCATTTTGCTGTGGATGCAAGGCGGCCCTAGCCAGTTCGAAACATTCAGTCCCAAGCCCGGCACGGCCACCGGCGGCGAAACCAAAGCCATCTCCACCGCCGTGCCCGGAATTCAAATTGCCGCCGATTGGCCTGCAGTCGCCAAGCAGGCTGGGGACATCGCCTTCATTCGCTCGGTCAACAGCCGCGAAGGCGCGCACCCCCGGGCACAACTGCTAATGCACACCGGGTATTTGCCCGTCGCCACGGTCAAGTATCCCACGCTGGGTTCGCTCGTGGCGCACGAAATTGCCGATGCGGCCGGGCAGTTGCCATCATTCGTGCGCATTGGCGGCGGGCGCGGTAGTGGCGGCGGCGGCGGATTTTTAGGAAATGAATTCGATCCATTCGACATTGCCAACCCCAGCGCTCCGCCCACCAACACCACGGTCCAGACCGACATGTCCCGTTACAACAGCCGGCTCGATTTGCTCGGCCAGTTGGAAATCGCGGCCGGCGGCGGCAAGCTCTCGCCCGAATCGGCCGAGCACCAAAAGCTGTACCAGCGCGCCGTGAAAATGATCACCAGCCCCGACATGAAAGCCTTCGATCTGTCGAAAGAAGACGATAAAACCCGCGCCGCCTATGGCGACAGCGCGTTCGGCTCCGGCTGCTTGCTGGCCCGGCGGCTGGTCGAGTCGGGCGTAACCTTTGTCGAAGTCCACTTGGACGGCTGGGACACACACCAAGATAATTTCGCCCGGGTGTCACGGCTCGCCGAGACGGTCGACAAGCCGTTTGCCACGCTGGTGGCCGATTTGAAGCAGCGCGGCATGCTCGACAAAACTCTTGTCGTGTGGATGGGCGAATTCGGCCGCACCCCCAACATCAACGCCAACAGCGGCCGCGACCATTTCCCCAAAGCGTTTAACGTGGCCTTAGCCGGCGGCGGCATCCGCGGCGGCCAGGTCATCGGCGAAACCGACGCCACGGGCAACGAAATCAAAGACCGCCCCGTCGCCGTGAACGATCTGTTCCAAACCTTCTGCAAAAGCCTGGGCATGAAGCCCGCCAAAGAAAACATGAGCCCCATCGGCCGGCCGATCAAAGTGGTCGACGGCGGCAAACCGGTGCAGGAATTGTTTGGGTAATCCTGGCGAAAAAGCCTACCTTCTTCTAAATACCCGCTTTGCATCCTCAAGCGCCGTCGCCAATGCATCGACTTCGGCCGGTGTGTTGTAAAAATAAAAACTGGCCCGCGCGGTGGCGGTTAGGCCCAACCGTTGGTGCAGCGGCATGGCGCAGTGATGACCGGCCCGAACGGCAATGCCATGCCGATCGAGCAGTTGCGCCACGTCATGGGCATGAATGCCCTCGACCGTGAAACTGACGATGCCGGAATGGTCCGTGGTCCGTGGTCCGTGGTCAGTTGTCTCTATCCGCGGGCCGAGCAGGCGGACGTCTTTGATCGCGGACAACACTCCTACAGCTCGCTGGGTGAGCAATTGTTCGTGGCGGGCAATGTTTTTCAGTCCAATGGCGTTGAGATAATCGATCGCCGCGCCCAACCCAATCGCCTCCACAATCGGCGGCGTGCCGGCTTCGAGCTTGGCGGGCAGTTCGGCCGGCTCAAAACCGTCTTTGCGAACGCGCCGAATCATGCCGCCACCGCCGAGAAACGACGGCATGGTCTCCAGCAATTCTCGCCGGCCCCACAGCACACCCACACCGGTTGGTCCCAGCATTTTATGCCCGCTAAAGGCGACGAAATCGGCCCCCAGCGCTTGAACATCGAGCGGCAAATGCGGGGCCCATTGTGCGGCGTCGACCAGGATTACCGCCCCGGCGGCATGCGCGCGCTGGGCAATTTCGGTCACAGGATTGATCGTGCCCAACACGTTCGAAACGCCGGCCACGGCCACCATTTTGGTGCGCTTGCCGAGCAGGTCGCCCAGCAAGTCAAGCCGTAGCCGACCGTCATCGCTGATCGGTAGCCACCGGACAGTCGCGCCGGTGCGGGCGGCCAATTGCTGCCAGGGGACAATATTGGAATGGTGCTCCAACTCGGTGAGCAAAATCTCGTCGCCCGTCTTCAAATTGGCGTCGCCCCAACTTCGTGCCACCAGATTGATGCTTTCGGTCGTGCCATGCGTGAAGATCACCTCTACCAGCGCCGGGGCATTAAGAAATGCGCGAATTTTTTCGCGGGCCGCCTCGTACAAATCGGTCGCTTGTTCACTCAGCCAGTGAATGCCGCGATGCACATTGGCGTAACGGGCCGCGTACACGTCCACCATGACGTCAATCACTTGGCGCGGGCGCTGGGTGCTGGCGGCGTTGTCGAGATACACAAGCTGCTTGCCATCGGGACGGCGGGCCGTGAGGATCGGAAAATCCTGCCGCAGCCGCTTCGCGTCGATGGTTTCAAGCGGTTTGGTGCTCATCCGCATTCCCGTGATTGGACGGTCGGGGTGAAAACAAGGCGCTTTGCAGCACGCGCCAACCGAGAAGACAGCATTTTTGACGATTGGGCGTCAGCCGCGCCGCAAACAAACGGAGCATATCTTCGCCGCTAAAATGCTGAATTTCTGCCAGCGACTTGCCTTCGACCGCCTGCATCAGCATCGAGGCCGCCGCCTGGCTGATGCAGCAGCCGCTGCCGTTGAACCACGCCTGGCGGACGCGATTATCGGCAATCGTCAACTCCACCCGCACTACGTCGCCGCACAACGGGTTGTCGTCTTCATGGGCATGCGTGGCCGCCGGGCAATGGCCGCAATGATAGGGCCGCTCGTAATGATCGAGAATGTGTTCCTGATATAACTCGTCTTGATCGCTGGCCATATCATAATTCTACCGCGCCACGGAACAACGACGAAGCACCGCAAATTGCCTCCCCCGACCGCGACCATGAACTAGCCAGGGCCTACAATCGGGCGAGGTCGAAGCGATCCAGGTTCATCACCTTGTTCCAGGCGGCGACGAAGTCGTGGACAAACTTTTTTTGGCCGTCGGAGCTGGCGTAAACTTCGGCCAAGGCCCGCAGTTGGGAATTTGAGCCGAACACCAGATCGACCCGCGTGGCGGTCCACTTGGGCTGGCCCGTTTTGCGATCGCGCCCTTCGAACATGTCGGCTTCTTTGGTGACCGGCCGCCATTCAGTGCCCATGTCCAAGAGATTCACGAAGAAATCGTTGGTGAGGGTTTCCGGCCGCTTGGTGAACACGCCGTGCTTCATGGCGCCGGCATTGGTATTGAGCACGCGCATGCCGCCGATGAGCACTGTCATTTCCGGCGCTGTGAGCGTCAGCAGTTGGGCCTTATCAACCAGCAGCGCTTCGGCCGGTATGGTGTATTTGCCCTTGAGGTAATTGCGGAAGCCGTCGGCAATGGGCTCCAGCACGGCGAACGATTCCACGTCGGTTTGCTCTTGCGAAGCATCCATGCGGCCTGGTGAGAAGGGAACCGTGACTTGAACATCGGCATTCTTCGCAGCCTGTTCGACGCCGGCGCACCCGGCTAGAACAATCAGATCGGCCAGCGAAATCTTCTTGCCGCCGGTTTGGGCGCCGTTGAATTCACGTTGAATTCCCTCCAAAGTTTTCAACACTTTTGCAAGTTGGGCCGGCTGATTCACTTCCCAATCTTTTTGCGGCGCCAGTCGAATGCGGGCGCCGTTTGCGCCGCCGCGCTTGTCGGAACCGCGGAATGTGGAGGCCAAAGCCCAGGCGGTCGAAACGAGTTGCGATACCGAGCAACCGGATGCGAGGATTTTGCTTTTGAGCGCCACGATGTCGCCGGCATCGATCAATTTGTGATTCACCGCGGGAATCGGATCCTGCCAAATCAGTTCTTCCTTGGGAACCTCCGGACCGAGATAACGGGCGCGGGGACCCATATCGCGGTGCGTCAACTTGAACCAGGCCCGGGCGAAGGCGTCGGCGAATTGATCGGGATGCTGCATGAACCGCCGGCAGATTTTTTCGTACGCCGGGTCAAGCCGCAGCGACAAGTCGGTGGTGAGCATCGTCGGCAGGCGTTTTTTCGACGGATCGAACGCATCGGGAATGGTCGCTTTCGCTCCTTTGGCCACCCATTGATGCGCGCCAGCCGGGCTTTTGGTCAGCTCCCATTCGTTGCCGAACAAATTCTCCAGGAAGTTGATGCTCCACTTCGTGGGCGTGGCGGTCCAGGTGACTTCCAGTCCGCTGGTGATTGCGTCGCGGCCACTGCCCGTGCCAAAGCTGTTTTTCCAGCCCAGGCCTTGCTCGTCGAGACCGGCCCCTTCGGGCTCAACCGCCACATTGGTTGCCGGGGCGGCGCCATGCGTTTTGCCGAACGAGTGGCCGCCGGCGATCAGGGCGACGGTTTCCTCGTCGTTCATGGCCATGCGCTTGAAGGTTTCGCGAATATCGACCGCGGCTTTGACCGGATCGGGATTGCCGTCGGGACCTTCGGGGTTAACGTAAATCAGCCCCATTTGCACGGCAGCCAGCGGATTTTCGAGTTCGCGAGCGCCAGAATAGCGCTGGTCGCCCAGCCATTTCTTCTCAGCGCCCCAGTAAACATCCTGATCGGGCTCCCAAACATCTTCGCGGCCGCCGGCGAAACCGAAAGTTTTGAATCCCATGGTTTCCAGCGCGACATTGCCGGTCAGAATCATCAGGTCGGCCCAGGAAATTTTGCGGCCGTACTTTTGCTTGATCGGCCACAGGAGCCGACGGGCCTTGTCCAGGCTGACATTGTCCGGCCAACTGTTCAGCGGCGCAAAGCGCTGCTGGCCGCGCCCGCCGCCGCCGCGGCCATCGCCCGTCCGGTAGGTGCCCGCACTGTGCCAGGCCATGCGAATGAACAACGGGCCGTAGTGGCCGAAATCGGCCGGCCACCAGTCTTGCGAATCGGTCATCAGCTTCGCAAGATCTTTCTTGACGGCGGCCAAGTCCAGACTGTTAAACTCTTTGGCGTAGTTGAAATCCGACTCCATGGGATTGGACTTGGAGGAATGCTGGCTTAGTAGTTCGAGCTTCAACTGGTTGGGCCACCAGTCGAGATTCGACGTGCCGCCGCCGGCAGCGTGCCTGAACGGAAATTTTGTTGCAGTGGACATGATAGATGCCTTGCGGGTGGAAGAATGCGAATCGATTTCGGCAAGTTTATGCCGGAAGCGCCTCAAGCGACAATCAAGAAGGTGAGCCCCAGAGCGGCGCTGAATTTTAACAATAATGATTATTGATAACAAGGATGCGGCAGGAGGGGCCAGCGGCTGCGGTCTGGTGTCGTGTGCGACAACAAATCGCCTGAATTCACACGCCCAGCAGCTTTGCCGTGGCCAGCCATTGCAACTCGCCCTTGCCGATGGCCATTTCCTCTTCAAAGCGGATGGCCGCGACGGCCCCTTTGCGAATGCGAATGCTGGCACTGTCGCCGCCAATCAGTCGGGCCACCAAATGCCGCACGTCGGGGTCGTGACCTACCCACGCGATTTCGTCATGATTCGCTTCTGCGGTCCATTGAACCAGCGATTCCAAGTTCGAGCCGGGGGCTAACGCATCGAGCTGCACGATGCTTGGCCGACTGGGAAATCGCTTGGCAATGATCTCCGCGGTTTGCACGCAGCGCACCAGCGGACTTGTCGCGATCATCGCCGGCGCAAAGCGCACGTCGGTCAACCGTTTCAACAATTTATTGAACCGCTTTTTACCGTCGTCGGTCAGCGGACGCAGCAAATCGTCGGGCCACTGCCCTTCGTCACGGTCTCCGGCCCACGCATGGCGAACAACGTAAAGAATCATGATGTAGGATCGAGGGGTTAGAGGCGAGAGACGAGGATGTTTGGATTGTAATTGAAGGCGGCGGGCATCTCAAATCGCCACTGTGAGACTAGCGGGCAAAAAGACTTTCACCGGCTGCGCCACAGAATGTGGTCCTCAATTGCCAATTCGCGCTGTGCGGCGGCAATTTGCTTTCTGAAGCGATGCGAATCGCTCGGATAGCCCGCCGTCGGTTTCAAACCCGGCACCCGGGCACACCAAAATTCGTTGAACGGGCGCATTGCCGCTTCACGCAAGTATTTGGAAGTCATCGAGGCCAAGGCGACGGGCAAAAAACGCTCGCCCTGGACGTAAAAGCCAATCTCCACGCGCCGCTCTTCAGGCCCGAAGCGATAACAACTGATGCCCTCTGATTCCTGCCGCACTTCAATCCACGCATCTTCAAATTGGATTTGCAACAACGGATGATAATAATCTCGCCCGCCGTGCTTGTCGCAAAACACTTGCACGCAACCCTGTGGCACTAGCGTCAATGCCTCGGCCACCAGGCCCAGCGTGATGCGCGACAAGGCGTCGGCCTTATTGCTGGCCTCGACAAGCCGATTGAATTCGTCAGGAAACACGGCGCGAGACAGCAGCCCCATCAATCGCACGCCGAGTGTTTCCAAACCGGACTTGAGCACATCGATCAGCGCCGCCAACTCTTCGCCGTCGGTCCACAGCGGCACATCGGCCGCGTAACCCAGGTGCCACGGCAATTCGTCGATGCGCGGGGCGAATTGCGGATCGAGCCAATGCCACAGCTCGCACCATTGACGCGGCATTCGACCCAACAATCCCAGCGCCGCCAGCACGCCACGCTCCAGATGTTCCAGCCCGCAGACGTTTTTGTAAATCGCTTTGGAATCGGCCCAGACAATTTTCTTTTTGCTCGCCCGCGCGACTTGCGCCGTCACATGCCGTCGCAAATGCTTGTAGAGCGCTGCGCAATCGAGGCCGTCGTCGATGTCCCACACCGTGGCGGTAATTACCAAGGGTCCAAAGTTTGGGCCGTAACCGGCTTCGTCCGTGCCGATGAGATAGGGCATTACGCGGGTTCAGGGTTCAGGGTTCAGTTTCCATACAGCGAGAGCGAGTATATCCTGATTTTGCTATGGCGCGGAGGCGGGGCACATCGGCTAGCACGCAACCGCATCGCACGTTACACTCCGGCCATGAATTGGGAAATAATTTTAGTATGCTGTGCGGCGATGGCGGCCGGAGCGGTAAATTCTGTGGCCGGCGGCGGCACGCTGCTGACATTTCCCGTGCTGACGGCCGTGCTGATGCGTAAATTCGGCGATCACAAACACGCCGACGTGGTTGCCAACCAAACCAGCACCATGGCGCTGATCCCTGGAATTTTCGCCGCCGCTTGGGGTTATCGCAGCCAGCTCAAACATTCGCGCCACTGGCTCAAGTGGTTGTTGCCGCCGAGTTTGCTGGGCGGGTTGCTCGGCGGCTGGTTGGTCGTTGGCTTTCCCGATCAATTCAGCGCGCTGGTGCCGTGGCTGATTTTGACGGCGGCCGTGCTGTTCGTGCTGCAACCGCAAATTGCCCGTTGGACCGGCATTGGCGCGCCGCATGCCGAGCCGCACGGCGGGACGCTGATCGCGATCATCGTGTTTCAATTCTTCGTGGCGATTTACGGCGGCTACTTCGGCGCCGGCATCGGCATTCTCATGCTCAGCGCGCTGGGCCTGATGGGCCTGGCCGACATTCACGTAATGAACGGTCTAAAAAATTGCTTGGCCTTTGCCATCAATATCATGGCGCTCACCGTGTTCTTGACGCGCGGAGAAATCGATTGGTCGCTGGCCGGCCCAATGATCGCCTGTTCGATGCTCGGCGGCTTTGTCGGGGCCACGCTGGCGCAGAAAATCGACAAAGTCGTCGTGCGGCGGATTATCGTCGTCATCGGCTTTTCCCTGGCGACGTATTACTTCTGGCGGCAGTTCAGTGGAAAATGACCAATGCCCAAGCACCAATGACCAATGAAAAGTAAGGATTGAAACCAACATTGATCATTGGGATTTGGTCATTAGTCATTCAAAAAAAGTCGGCCCTGGGAATCCGCAAGGAACTCCCAGGGCCGCTGTCGTTTTCCGCCTAAACGACGGTAACTCTTTGTTAAACGAGGTGCGATTGAGCCGGCGATGACATCGCCGGCATTGTATCACTCGGGCCTTACCGCACGGCCTCGTTCAGCATTTTGGAATTCGGAACACTGTGCCGATTCAGCATGCCTTCCTCTTCGGTTTCGATAATCGTCGCCACCGGACCGACTTCACGCACCGTGCCTTCCAAGCGACCCACGGTTACATGGTCGCCCGCTTGCAAGCGTTGCCGCACGTAGTACCCGGCCAAAATGCCGGCCATCGTGTCGCGGCCTCCCAAGCCCAGCGCCAGTCCGAAGCCCAAGGCCAATCCGCCGAACACGATCAGGATGGCGTAATTCAGCAACTCAAAATGAATGTGCAGTTGGTCGAACGCGGCCATGAACACCATCAGGCCCATAATGTAATAGCAGCCATTGGCCAAGTGGTCGGCATAGCTGATGCCCACGCGGTCAGCGCTGGTGGCAATCACACCCCGCAGGAAGCCGGCCACGAGCAAGCCCACCACGACCATCACCGTGGCGACCAACACGTTAGGAATGTACGCCACGACTTGACTAATCGAATCGGAAACCGAGGTGATTTTCAAAATGTTGAACCCGGCCATCAAAAACACCAGCATCAATCCCCAAAACACAATCGTGCCCACAATCGCCGGCACGTTCCGCTTGATGTTCATGTGGGTCATCGATTCCCACAATCCGCTGCGCTCGGCGGCGCGTTGCAAGCCGGCGCGTTCACACAACAGCGTAACAGCCCGAGCGACTAACTTGGCGACGAAATAGCCCGCCACCAGCACAATAATCGCGGCCAATACCCGGGGCGTGTAATCGACAATTTGGGCCCAGGCGTTTTCGAAACTGGTTTTCAAAGCGGTGCCCGCGCCATTGGCCGTTTCTGCAAGCTTGTCGCCCACATTGCCGGCGGTTTCGGTGACTTCTGCCAAAATTGCAAACATACAATCTGCTCCTTTCAGTCCGGTGGACTGAGTTGTTGGGTCGCTTCGCGCGATCAGTAAAAGAAGGTGAGTCGAGAAAAACTTAATTTCCGCAGCCTCCGTTCTGCGAAACACTTCGTGTTGAATTGAAAATTCGGTGATTGGTTCGGGGAACCGCTGCAAAGTCCGGCGTTGAACCGGCGAGTTGCCCTCTCACAGTTTGGGTTGCCGGGGAAAGTCGCGGCGTCACATGGGCCCTGGGCCTCGGTCGGTTTTGGTCGGTAGTTTTCCCGTAACTGTAAGCTGCACAACGCCTAACGCCGCTTTGACAAAATGCACAATGGCGAATCCAAATCCGCGAAACAGAAAATCGCAAATCTGTCCCACAATTAGACGGCTGTTAATCCGCCGGTGAATGGCGCGGTCAAACGCCTTGGTGGGCGGCGCCGGCGGAACCGGCAGCTCGGCAAGTTGTTCCAATAAATCGGTTGGCATGGGTAGATCCGAAGTTTGTTTTCGTCAGTGAATTACAGTTATAAATTTTGCTAAACCGCAAGCGGCGTGAAACCGCCACGATTAAGTTTCATCATTTCCGTTTTTCGTGCTATGGGGTTCGTCTGTTTTGTCGCCAAATCGCTGTTGAATTTTTTCTCGCGCGCGGCTAATCCGCATTTTGCACGCGCTAACGCTCAATCCGAAAATTTCCGCTAACTCTTCGTGGCTATAATTTTCCGCGTATTTAAGGATCAGTAGTGCTCGATCTTCTTCGCCCAATATGTCGAGCATTTGCAGCAAATCGAGCGATAATCCTTCCGTGGGCGCTGGAGTGCCGGGCGAATGGGCCTCGATGGTTTCCTCGCTGGTCACGCTTTCGCGCCGCTGTCGCCGCCCACGCCCACGCCGCAACGTTAAACAGGTGCGGACCGCAATTCCGTGTACCCAGGTGCTGTACTTAGAGCGGCCTTCAAACTTGGCGCGGTGCAAAAACAACCGCACGAAAACTTCCTGGGCGGCGTCGCTGGCGTCGTGTTCGTTGCCCAGCAAGCGATAGCAAATATGCCACACCCGCTGGCGAAATCGCTCCACCAGTTCTACAAAGGCGGGGCCGTCGGACCCTTCGCGGGCCGCTTCCGCCGCCAACTGCTCGTCGCTGAGTTGATGAACATCGATCACAATCAATCCTACGACGAGCACGTGCCCACAAGGCCTGCTCGCGGCACATCCTTGCGCCTGGTATCGATCTATGAGTTGCCGACGCGAACTATTGGCGTCACAACGACTTAGCCGCTGGACCGTGTCGCCCCGTTTGTGCCTTCGCAACCGTTTTTATGGCCTAGAGATAGGGCACGGCTTTGCCCAGACTACCAATCGAATCACAATCGGGCCGGCCGGGTCAAGAGCGATTGGCGTAGGTCCGGCTTTCGAGCCTGACAGGTCAGCCTGGAAAGGCTGACCTACGCCAGAATTCGCTACCACTTCAGGCCGAATTTATCCCCCAGCGGCGAACGCCCCAGACCGCCTTGCAGCGGCACTTTGCGCTGCTTTTTCTTCGGCGGTTCGGCGGGCGGGGCAGTGGCTGCTACAAAAGATTCGCCCGCTTCGGCATCGACTGATTTTTCTTTGGGCGGCTCCGGCGGCGGACCGAGCACTTTGATCGACAAACTAATCCGCTGATTTTCCGGATCGACCGACAGCACCTTCGCTTCTACTTGCTGTCCCTCCTGCACCACGTCGGTCACTCGATGCACACGCTTGTACGACAGCTCCGAAATGTGCACCAGCCCCTCCACGCCAGGCTCCAGTTTCACAAACGCGCCGAAATCCATGATCCGCGACACCATGCCGCTGACTTTGCTCGTCACCGGATATTTCGCCGGCACTTTGGTCCAAGGGCTTTCGAACAAATCGCGGTAGGCCAGGCTGATTTTGTGCGTGTCCGGATCGATCTTCTGAATTTTCACTTTTACTTTTTGGCCGACCGTCAGCACTTCGCTGGGATGCTTGATGCGGTCCCAGCTCATTTGGCTGACGTGAATCATCCCATCGATGCCGCCCAAATCGACAAACGCGCCAAAATCGCGAATGTTCCGCACCGTCCCATCGCGCACCTGCCCCACTTCCAATTGCGATAAAAGTTGCTGCTTGGCTTCAGCCTGCTCGCGCTCCAAAATGGCACGGCGACTGAGCACTAAATTCCGCCGCTCCTGGTTCGCTTCGACCACCACGCAGGGCCAGCTTTGGCCGACGAACTCCTCAAAATTTTCCACGCGGTAAATCGAAATCTGACCGGCTGGAATGAATCCGCGAATTTTATTCACTTCGCACTCCAAACCGCCTTTATTGTGTCCAGTAATGCGCGCTTCGACAGTGATTCCCTCTGCAATATCGGTCCAATCGCCCACTTGCACGCTGGCGCCAATCGGCGTCAGTTCGTACAAGCCGTCGTCGGCATTGAATCGGTTAACAACCACTTCGATTTGATCGCCCACATTCGGCTCTTGCGGCAGCGTGTGCAGCGTGAGTACGCCTTGATTGCGGCCCCCCAAATCGACAAACACGTTGTCGCGAAAAATACGGGCTACTGTTCCGGTCAGCCGCGCTTCGGGCTCCAACGGCTCACCAGAGGCTGTGCCCGTTGCGCCGCTTGTTTCGGCGGCAATCATTTCGTCCAGCGATTGATCGCCCAGCGCTGCTTCCAATTCCGCTTCCAACTCCGGCGAGAGGGGCGCTCGTAAATTTGGCAGTTCGACTTTCTCGGTCGGCAACGCAGGCACTTCGAACTTGGATTTCTTGGCCGCTGCTTTGCGTAGCACAACCGCGGCACTCCCCAGTTCCTCGGGCTTAAGGGGCGCCTCCGGGCGCGGAGGTTTTTTCGCCACGGGCTTGGCCGGATATTGTTCGTGAGATGGCGGACGCTCCACCGGCTGATGCTGGATGGGTTGCTGCGGCGCGCCACCGGGCGCTGCTCCTTGTCCCGGTACTGTGCGAAAGGCCACTTTGGCCCGCGGCTCAACCCGCGGCACCGCGACACCTGGCCGCTGTGTGCCAATGCGAATGCGCGGCTTGGACGATTCCGCCGAGGCATCGCCTGACGTTTCGGCAGCGGGCGCGGCGGTTTCCGGCGCAATCGCTTCAGGCGCAGGTTGCACAGGAGGTGAAGATTCAGCAGCCGAAGCCGTTTCCGTGGCGGAAGAAGAAACGCCTTCAGATTCCGGCGAAGGCGATGCAGCGTGCGGATCGGCAGTCATGGATCGACAAAATACGTGAACGGGGAAGCAACAGCAGGGGCCAGAAGCAGCCAGCCGGTATCAAACTAGTTTAACGAGCCGCCCCAGCCCGCGAAAGTGCCCGTTTTGGGCCATTGAGTATTGCGAAATCTGTCTCACAGTACCCCCGGCAGGACTCGAACCTGCAACCGCCGGATTAGAAATCCGATGCTCTATCCAGTTGAGCTACGAGGGCATAAACGCTGGCGCGCCGCTAGCCAACGCTTCCATGCTATCAATCCTAGTTCATCGGACCTCGGGCGAAAAGCGAACTTCTTCCATCGGGGTTGCCAATACGACCACCCAGAGGAGAATAGGCTAAACCATCTCCAATCATGAATTATTTCGCGCACGGTTATCGCTTTATCGAGCAGCCTTACCTGCTGGCCGGCACCGCCGTGCCTGATTGGCTCAGCGTGGCCGATCGCCGGGTGCGTACCCGCTCGGACCGGGCGCTGGAGTTTGTGAATCATGCCGATCCGCGCGTGGCGGCCGTAGCCCAAGGCATTGCGCAACATCATCACGATGATGCCTGGTTTCACGACACCCTGGTGTTCAATCAACTCTCGGGGGCGTTGAGTGTTTTGTGCTACAGTGCCCTGCCGCCGGACGAAGGTTATCGGCCTAGTTTTCTCGGCCACATTTTGGTGGAACTGCTGCTCGATGCCGCGCTGATTGCCAGCGATCCCGCCCGCTTGGACCGCTATTACACGGCCATGGAAACCGTCGATCCCCATATCGTGCAACACACCGTAAACGGCATCGCGCGAAATTCGACCGACCGGCTGACCTGGTTCATTGTGCGCTTCTGCCAGGTGCGGTTCTTGTGCGATTACGCCGACGATGCCAAACTATTGTTTCGCCTGAATCAGGTGCTGCTGCGAGTGCGGCTGACGGCTTTGCCCCATTCGTTTATTGACGTGATTGGTCAGGCGCGGCAAATGGTTACGGCCCGGGCCGGGGAATTGTTTCACCAAGCAAATTCTTGCGATCAGCGACTGGCGAGTTGAGTGCTCGTCGCCACTCGGTTGTTTCGCGATTGATTCCTGAATGTAGACACTCATCTACTCTTTTGCACCGCCGCCATGCAATTCGGCATCAACTTGCTGCTGTGGACCGATCGGCTGCACGACGACCTGCTACCCGTGCTGGAAATGCTCAAAGAGCAGGGCTGGGACGGAGTCGAAGTGCCCATTCACGATCTGACTTTGGATTACCAGGCCTGGGGTCGGCACTTGGATCATCTGGATTTGCGTCGCACCGCCTCGATGGTTCGTACCGCGGCCGACAACCCCATCAGCCCCGATCCCAAAATTCGCGCCGCTGCCGTCGAGGCCACCAAGCGCACCCTGGATTGTTGCCAGGCGCTGGGCGCGGAAATGCTGATTGGTCCCTATCACTCGGCCATCGGCGAATTCACGGGACAGCCGCGCACCAAAGACGAATGGCGCTGGGGTGTGGAATGCATGCGTCAAGTGGCCCAGCACGCCGAACAAGTGGGCGTTACGCTGGGCCTGGAATTCCTTAACCGTTTCGAGTGCTATTTTCTCAACTGTGTGGCTGACACGGTGAATTTCGTGCAAGCCGTCGACCATCCCCGCTGCCGGATGATTTTCGATACATTCCACGCCCACATTGAAGAAAAAAATCCCCTGGCCGCGCTGCGCGTCGCGGCACCGCATTTGGCGATGGTACATGTGTCCGAGAATGACCGCGGCACGCCCGGCCACGGGCAAATCGCTTGGGATGAAACTTTCAGGACGCTCAAAGAAATTGGCTTCGATGGCTGGCTGGTGGTCGAGGCGTTCGGAACAGCCCTGCCGGGCTTACAAGCCGCGACCAAAATCTGGCGGCGGATGTTCGAATCTGAAGAGCAACTAGCCCGCGATGCGCTGGCGCACTTGCGCGCCGGAATGGCCAAAAAACTTTGAAATTGAACCCGCCAGATTCGGGCAGCCTTGGGGTTCATCTTGCCTTGGCGGCATCTGCGGCGCTATAGTGCGCTATCATGCCCCATTCTTCCTCCAACCCGATGCCGCCTGAATCGGCCGGTATGTCGCTCGATCAGCTCAGCCAGGCGTTTGCTGCTATGCTGGGGCAAACGACCGATTCTCCCTTGCCTCCGCTGGTTGTCGCCGGCGATCCTGTCCTGGCGGCCGACGCAAACGAGCGGGCCGCGCAATCTGCCGCCAATAGCTCAGCACCGACCAGTGCTGATCCAACCGCTGACGATTCGTTTCCTATCAGTCCGCGGGCCATTTTGGAAGCCATGCTATTCGTCGGTCGGCCCGACAACGCTCCTTTGACCAGCGAACAAATGGCCGGCCTGATGCGCGGCGTCACCCCCGAAGAAATCGACGGTTATGTCCGTGATTTGAACGTCCATTACAAAGAGCAAGGCTGTCCTTACTCCATCGCCTCCCAAGGGACTGGCTACCGCCTGGTGTTGCAGTCCGAGTACGGGCCGTTGCGGGAGCGAATGTTGGGACGAACGCGTGCGGCCCGGCTGTCGCCGGCGGCCATCGAAGTGTTGGCCTTGATCGCCTACAACGAACCATTGACTTCGGCCGAAGTAACCCGGCTGCGAAATGCTCCCAGCGGCCATATTTTGCGCCATTTGGTCCGCCGCCGACTGTTGCGATTGGAACGGGGCGACGCCAAACCCAGCCAAGCAAAATACTTCACCACGCCCAGATTTTTGGAAGTCTTTCGACTACGCAGCCTGGAAGATTTGCCCCGCAGCGACGATTTGGCGCGGCACTAAGCCCCTCGCAAGCTTCACGGTGGCGCGGGCAGTTACGGCCCTCCACTTCCTGCTTGCAAGCACCCTCCATAAGCGTGGTTCAAATACACCCATCGAATTTATGGATTTACACTTAACTTATTGCACGACATAGCTTTGCAGATAATCAGCATCGGTCTCCATATACCGATTTCCGAAAAGCTGGTACAATCGAGTCTGTGGCTAGGCTGTTTTTTAACAGTGGGAATTCAAGGCTTGGCCGCCACGGTCAGCATGTTTTGACCGCCATTCGGGAGTGCAAACAATTTTACCTAAGTTGAAGTCGTCCTCCGGTCGCCCAAGGTGGGTTGCTGTCTAGACGGCGCGGCACTACCCGTTCCTTCTCCATAAGCACATTCGTGATTGCCACCTTTATGGTCGCGCATTGCGATTGCAAGCCGCTGGAACTAGGCGAGGAAAACTCGCGCGCGCTCCTGTCGCGGGCTTGGCCATGTCTCGCGCTGGTATATCGTTTTCCAAAACGCGGCGGGTGTTCCGCTAGTCGGGGGCAGTTGTAAACTCAATATCCGTTTATGGTCCAAATCATTCTCGTTCGACCCGGTCAAACCGATTACGATCACCAAGCCCGTATTCAAGGCATCCTCAACATTCCATTGAGCGAAGCCGGCCGGCAGGCCGCCGCTCAAACGGCTGAAAAATTGCAGCCTTATCTCCCCAAGGCCCTGTATTGTTCTCCCTCTCGCTCGGCCGAGGAAACCGCAGTCATTATTGGACAAAAGCTGGAATTGAATCCGAAATCGCTCGATCGGCTGCAAAATGTCAACTTGGGTTTGTGGCAGGGAATGCTCGTCGAAGAAGTTCGCCTCAAACAGCCCAAGGTTTACAAACAGTGGCAGGAACGTCCAGAAACCATCCAACCTCCCGATGGCGAAATGTTGGCCGCAGCGCTCAAGCGGGCGACCGAGGCAATCGAAAAGCTGGCCCGCAAGCATCGCTCAGGGACCATTGTATTGGTCATTCCGGAACCATTGGCGAGTCTGGTTCAACATCGCATCTTGGGCACGCCCTGGAGCGACTTATGGCGCGCAGCCAACGGTTGCAGCCGCATCGAAGTGATGAACGTAGATAAAGACACTCCCCTATCGTCTCCGGCCCCCGCCACGGGTGCAATGGGCACGATTAACGGCACGTCGCCAAAGGCCGTTAATGGCACGGTCGAAAGCCGCATTGATACAGCTGTCCCGGCGAAGCCGTCAACCCATACGCCCCCGATGGTCTATCGAGGCGCCACAGTCATTCCACCGCCAAGCCGCAGCCAAGGCTCAGCGGGAACGTCGCCGCGGTAAATGTTCTATTCGTGATTTGACAACGGCTTTCGGGAACCGCCATATTTCAGTTTCCCAGCCCAATCTCGGGTGACGCTCCTTGAAAATATGGCATCTAAATTAGCCAAACACCGCAAATTCGAGAGCGACACACCCTTAAAAAGCGGTTAAACTTGACTTAATGTCGTTGTTGGCTTGGCAACTGGATCAGATCGATCAAATTGGCGATCAACCAGACGTATCAGCCGCCAGGAGAAAGCGAGTTCATTCGTGGCCACGGGCAATATCGAATCTGCAGCCGGCGAACCTCCCACAGGCCGCCGCCCTAAACGCGGCGTTCCCGAAGGTCTCTGGCTGCAATGTCCCGGCTGTCAGGCCACCATCTATAAAAAAGAAGTTGAACGGCGGCTGAATGTTTGCCCCGAATGCGAATATCATCTGTACGTGCCAGCCAAGGAGCGCATCCGCCAAGTGCTCGACGAAGGCACGTTCGAGGAATGGTTCGCCGAAATACTGCCCGCCGATCCGTTGGGATTTGCCGACAAAAAACCATACGCCGAACGACTCAAGGCCGAGCAAAGACGGACCGGACTCCGCGATGCCGCCATCACCGGCACCGGCATGATTCGCGCCCGCCGCGTCGCCTTCGGCGTCACCGATTCCGCCTTCATCATGGGAAGCATGGGCTCCGTCGTGGGCGAAAAGCTCACCCGGCTCACTGAACGAGCCACCGCCGAAAAGCTGCCGCTGATCATTGTCAGCGGCTCCGGCGGCGGCGCTCGCATGCATGAGGGCATTTTATCGCTGATGCAAATGGCCAAAGTTTCCGCCGCCTTGGCCCGCTATCACGATTTGGGCGGACTGTTCATCTCCGTCCTCACTAATCCGACCATGGGCGGCGTGGCCGCCAGCTTTGCCTCGCTCGGCGATTTGGTCTTCGCCGAGCCTAAAGCCCTGATCGGCTTTGCCGGCCCGCGAACCATCAAGGCCACCATCCGTCTTGAACTGCCTAAGGGCTTCCAAACCAGCGAGTTTCTGCTGGAACACGGCTTCATCGACCGCATTGTCTCCCGCGCCGATCTCAAAACCGAAATCGCCCGCGCCATCGACTACTGCGGCAAATAGCCCCTCGGTTCGGCTCGCCCCTCTGCGATCGTTCGCCCGCCCATTACAATGCCAGCATGTCTGCTGCCGCTTCCGTCATTGACGCCGCGCAAATCGACGCCGCGCTTTCGGCGCTGAAATCTGCCCAAGTCGCCGGCCAGCTTTCCGCCAGCGCGGTCGAAAACATCCGCACTTGGCTCACCAAGCCGCACTATGCGGATTATGCGCCGCGAGTTCTTGAGCACATTCAGGCCCAACAATGGCGCGAATTGGACGACGCTTTTTGGACCGTCATTCCGTTCGGCACCGCTGGCCGTCGCGGACGGATGTACCCCATCGGCACCAATGCCATCAACGATCGCACGATGGGTGAAAGCGTGCAGGGCCTGGCGGATTACGTTTTGTCCGTAGTCCGTGGCCCGTCGTCAGTTGCTACGACCAACATCCATTCCACGGACCACGGGCAACGGACCACGGACATCTCTTGCGCCATCGCCTACGACACCCGCCACCGTTCACGGCAATTCGCCGAACTGAGCGCGGAAATCATGGTCGCCAACGGCTTCCAAGTGCTTTTCCTCGACGGCTTTCGCCCCACGCCGGAACTTTCCTTCACTGTGCGCAACCGACATTGTGCGTGCGGCATCATGATCAGCGCCAGCCACAACCCTCCGTCCGACAACGCCATCAAAGCATTCTGGTCCACCGGCGGACAATTGCGCGCGCCGCATGACGAAGGCATAATTCAATGCGTGGGCCGCGTCACAACGATCAAACGGACGTCCTTCGCCGAGGCGGTTTCCGCCGGCCGCATTCAATTCTGCCAGGCCGAAAGCGACGCGGGCTACCGCGCCGCCGTGCTGGCCCAAAGTAAGCGTGGCTCACGTGATTTAAAAATTCTCTACTCTCCCCTGCACGGTGTCGGTTTGACTTCAGTGCTGCCGATCTTGCAGGCCGACGGATTTCAAAACGTCGAAGTCTATCAGCCGCACGCCGCACCCGACGGCGATTTTCCGCATGTGCCCAATCACGTGGCCAATCCTGAGAACACAGCGGTGTTCGACACGCTGATCGAACACGCCAAAACCAGCAACGCCGACATCGTTCTCGCCAGCGATCCTGATGCCGACCGCATCGGCTGCGCCGCCCCATTAACAATCACCCCTCACTCCTCACCCCTCGTCCCTTCCTCATGGTCCACTCTTTCCGGCAATCAAATCGGCGCGCTCCTCGGCGAATTTTTGCTGCGGCGGCTGGAACAATCCGGCCAACTCACGTCGCAGCATTACGTCATCAAAACACTGGTTACCAGCGACATGATTTGCCGCGTGGCTGAAGGGTTCGGCGTTCGCGCTTATGGCGACGTACTGACAGGCTTCAAGTGGATCGGCAGCAAAATTGACGAACTCGGCCCGGATAAGTTCGTGTTCGGTTTTGAGGAGGCCCACGGTTATTTGGCCGGCACGTATGTCCGCGATAAAGATGGCGCCATCGCAGCCATGCTACTAGCCGAGCTGGCCGCCGAATGCAAAACGCATGGCCGCACGTTGCACCAGCAACTCGACATGTTGTTTTTGCAATACGGCTGCCACCAGGAAAAAAGCATCAACCACACGCTTCCCGGCGCCGACGGTTTGGCGAAAATGCAGGCTGTCATGCAGCGGCTGCGGACCAATCCGCCCCGGCAATTGGGCGGCATGAGTGTGCGGCAAGCGCGAGATTATTTGCGGCAACAAGTGCTCACGAAGGCAGAAGGCAGAAAGCAGAAAGCAGAATATGGCGGTCAGTGGTCGGTGATCAGTGGTCAGGAAACGCTGGGCGACGTGCCGCCAAGCGACTTGTTGATTTTCGATCTCGACCCGCCCGGCAATCGCGCTGCCGTACGCCCCTCCGGCACGGAACCCAAGCTGAAATTCTATCTGTTTGCCTACGAACCCCCCGAGAAATCGGCCGATTTAGTCGCCACCAAAGAACGGCTATCCGTACGATTGACGAGCATCGAGAAAAATTTGCTTGCCGCCAGCGAGTCGGACAAATGAGGAATGACCAAGTCCCAATGACCAATGAGTGTTATGCTCGCCGGCCGTTTGGTCATTGGTCATTCTCCATCCACCGGATCATTTGAAATTCACCCGAAACGCCGCCACTTCTTCGCTGGCAAATTTCTCCGGGGGGTGAATCGTGAGCCCCTCGTCCGTCTGCTCCCACTTCAACTTCTGGTCGCTGCCCAACAGCTTAATATCCGACACCGGTTTGGTTGTCGCAGCTGACAATCCCAACGCCTTCACGTTCACCTCGCCGGTCGGCAGGCCCAGGCAAAACACATACAGTGTGCCGTCTTTAGTCGTAAAGCGCAAATCGTCGGCCGTATATTTCACGCGCCCTTCATTAAACATGCCGCCGGTTACTTTCGTCGGTCCTTCGCCATACACCGTCCACGGCCGCGTGCCGAAAATTCCTTCACCATTGACATCCATCCATTTCGCCAGGCCTTGCAAAACAGCGACTTCATCGCTGTCGATCGTGCCGTCCCCCTTCACCGGAATATTCAGCAGCAAGTTGCCGTTCTTGCTCACGATGTCCACCAGCATCCGCACCACCTGGCCGACGGTCTTATACCGATGTCGCTCGAACGTGCCCCGGTCGTAGTGCCACTGGCCAATACACGTGTCGGTTTGCCACGGATCAGGTTGAATTTGGTCGCTAAACCCGCGCTCGTAATCTTCCACCAGCCCGGCACGATGTTCCGGCTTCAACTTCTTCGCATCGAGCACCGCCTCCAAATGGCCGGCGTGAGCCGACATGTTCGAATTGTAATAATGGGCCGCGATGTCCAATCCCGTCTGGCCCAGCGGCAACTCCGTGTCGTCAAAATACAGCAAATCAGGATGGTATTTATCGACCAAGTCCTGGCACCGCAAAAACCACGTGTTCACAAATTTGGGATTATCCGGCGGCGGCTCTTCCGTCCACTTGCGGTCGTGCTGATTATGCCAGTCTTGTCCTTCCTTAATCGTTTTCAGCCCCGGAGGCATCACCATGTTCGGCCCCGTGTATAACTCCTGCGGATCCAATCCTTCCCACCATTTCCCTTTCCCGTCAGCCATGGTCAAAAAACCGTCGTACGGCACGCCGGCTTTGTCCCCCTCGGCGTCGTAACCGTACGCGGTCTGAAACCAATGCCAGGCATGCGCCGAATGGTTCGTCACGCCAAACCGCAACCCATTTTCGCGGGCCACCTTAGCCCACGTGCCCACAATGTCTTTATGAGGTCCCACGCGCACCGAGTTCCACTCGTGATACTTCGAATCGTAATTGTCGAAGTTGTCGTGATGGTTTGCCAGCGCGACAAAATACTTGGCCCCCGCCGCTTTATAAAGCTGCATCAGCTTTTCGGGATCCCAATTCTCGGCGTGCCACAGGTTGTCGATGTCTTTGAAGCCAAACTCCGACGGATGTCCGTAATGCGCCACCTGATATTGATAATCTTTGTCTCCCTGAATATACATCCGGCGCGCGTACCAATCGCCTTGTTCCGGCACGCACTGCGCAGTCCAGTGCGCCCAAATGCCGAACTTGGCGTCCCGAAACCAATCCGGACAATGATAATTCTGCTCGAGCGATTCCCACGTGGGCTGAAACGGTCCAGCCGCGATGTTCCGCTCCGCCGATGTTTGAATGGCTTTGGTTAAATCGACATCGGCAGCGAATGTTGCCCAAGCGATGAGCGCGGCCAGCGCAGCGCAGACCGCGGCACAGCCGCTTCGAAAGTTCAGCCGCCGCTTCAACCAGCGCATGGGCGTCTTCCTCTGAAAGAAGTTTGATTTGCACCAAAAGGACATCCCTAACCAAACTATAAATGCTGCAACTGGCGGCCACAAGCTGCTTTCGCCGACCACGTTCATCGCGACAATTAGCGCTAAATTCTTGCTTTCGCTCCTCGCAATTTTTCCAGGTCGCTCCTAAAATGGCGGCTGCTATATTTTGCCGTGGCGCGATTCCCCAAAAAATCCACCGGAAGGATCCTTCGTGAAAACCGTTCTTACTGCCGACCAATTGCACGCCGGCGTCGATCGCCTCGGTCAGGAAATCAACCAATTCTACAACGGTCAGCCGCTCATCATTGTCGGCGTGCTCACCGGCAGCATTGTCCTCTTGGCTGATTTAATTCGCCGCCTAATCATGCCGCTGCGCGTCGGTTTGGTGCAGGCCTCCAGCTATCGTGGCGCGGCCATTGACCCGGGACAGTTGACCATCAACTTCGATCTGCTGCCCGACGTGAAAGGACGGCACGTGCTGTTGATCGACGATATTTTTGATACCGGCAAAACGCTGATCGCCCTGGTCGACGAACTTCGCAAACACAACCCCGCCAGTGTCCGCTGTGCCGTGCTGTTGCGCAAGCAAGGACGTCAGGCGGTGATGATGGAGCCGGAATATGTCGGCTTCGAAATTCCCAATGCGTTCGTCGTCGGTTATGGACTAGATTATCAAGACGCCTACCGCAATCTGCCGTACCTGGCCGCGCTGGAAGAACACGAAATCGGGCAAAAAGTGCATTGAACAAGTTTGCAGCGCGCAATTCCCGCAACGGCCAGCGCTCGCCGGAGATTGCCCGTCATCTTTTCACCCTGTCGATGATTTGCCTCTGTGACCCGTCGCATACTGTACATCGTTTCCGATCTGCAACCCAGCGGGACGACATCGCAATTAAAGCTGTTAGCGGCCGGGTTAGCGCGCGAGAAATTCGAATTGCACGTCGCGGCATTGAACTGCGGCGGACACGCCACGGCGGATTTACAAAGCACCGGAATCGATGTGGCCGTCATCGGCCGGCGCTGGCTTCTCGACCCTCTGGCTTTTAGTCGCCTGCGAAAACACATCGATCGCTTACAGCCCGATCTTGTCCAAACGTGGCAGTTCCACGCTAACGCCTACGGTCGGGCTGCGGCACTTGCTGCCGGAGTGAAAGGCATTATTGCCACGGAACGAACCGTCGACACTTGGAAAGTCGATTTCCAATGGGCCATCGACCGGCGCCTGACGCGCCGCACTCAACGGATCATCGCCAATTCGGTGGCCGTGAAAAATGCTTGCGTCGCACACGGGTTGCCGGCCGAAAAGTTCACGCTCATTCCCAACGCCGCCGATGCGCCACCGCCGTGCGCACTTTCTCGCAGCGATTTGCTTGCGGAGCTCGGCCTCCCCGCGGAGGCTAAACTGATTGCCTTCGTGGGACGCTTGGAAAAGCAAAAACGAATCAAGGAATTGATTTGGGCCACCGATCAATTGAAAGCAGTTGGTGTACCCGCACATTTGTTGATCATCGGCCAAGGCCCGTTGCAAAATCGCTTGGAGCGATATGCCCGGCTGAACCAAATCGATAGCCGCGTGCATTTTCTTGGTGTTCGCGACGATGTGCCCTGCTTGTTGCAGCACGTTGATGTGCTCTGGCAAGCCGGTGACCGCGAAGGTCACTCCAGCGCCGTGCTGGAAGCAATGGCCGCCGGCGTTCCCGTCGTTGCCGCCGATGCCGCCGGCAATCGCGAATTGGTCGTCCCCGCCGAAACCGGCTTTCTCGTCCCGCTTACCGAACGCGCCGGTTTTGCCCGCGCCACTCTGCCGTTGTTGGAAAATTTGGTTTTGGCTCAACGCCTGGGCGAAACCGCACAGCGCCGCGTCCAACAGTTTCATGCGGCGCCCCAACTGCTCGCAGCTTACACAAAGGTGTACGAAGAACTGTGACGCATGTCGCGCATTCAAATTGACCCACGACTTTAAAACTTTCCCGTTTGCCCCCACGCTGACCTGCGTTAGAATGGAAGGCCCCAGGTTTGGCGGTACTTGGAGAGTCTGTAATGCATCATTTATTGAATGGCCAGGTCAAGCGGCCCAGCATCTTAGCAGTCATCCTAGCCGGTGGCAAAGGGACGCGCTTGGAGCCGTTGACACGCGACCGGGCCAAGCCGGCCGTTCCCTTCGGCGGCCTGTACCGCATTATCGATTTCACCTTGTCGAATTGCCTGAACAGTGGCCTCCGCAAGGTGCTGGTCCTCACGCAGTACAAGGCCAGCAGTCTCGATCGGCATCTCACCCTCGGCTGGAAGCAATTGCTCTGCCGCGAACTGGACGAGTTTATCGACGTGTTGCCGCCGCAGCAGCGCATCGACGAACATTGGTACCAAGGAACCGCCGACGCCGTTTATCAAAACATTTACACCCTGGAAAAAGAACGCCCCGATTATGTGGTCATCCTGGCCGGCGATCACATTTACAAAATGAATTACGACTCCATGGTGCAAGCGCACCTCGAAAAAAACGCCGACGTCACCGTCGGCGTGCTGCGCGTCCCGGCCCAGGAATCGCGGCATTTCGGCGTGGTCGAAATGGAAGTCGATGGCCGAGTCACTAGCTTCGAGGAAAAAAATCCCCAGGCCAAAACCATTCCCGGCGATTCACGACATTGCCTGGCCTCGATGGGCATTTACGTCTTCGGCGCGAGGTTTTTGTTCGAGCAGTTATGCCTCGACGCGACGCAACCCGGCAGCCAGCACGATTTCGGCCGAAATATCCTGCCGTCCATTGTCGACACGCACCGGGTGTTTGCCTTTCCCTTCCATGACGAAAACCGCAAGCAAGACGCCTACTGGCGCGATGTCGGCACGTTGGATGCTTACTACGAAGCCAACATGGATTTAGTGGCCGTCGATCCGCTGCTGAATATGTACGATATGCAATGGCCCATCCGTACGTACCAGCCGAATTATCCGCCGCCAAAATTTGTGTTTGCCGAAGATGGCCCCGATGCCCGTCGCGGCGAAGCGCTCGATAGTGTCGTCTGCAACGGCTGCATTGTTTCCGGCGGCCACGTCCGACGCTCCATTCTCGGCCCCAACGTCCGCATCAACAGCTTTGCCAAAGTTGAAGATTCCATTTTATTCGAAGGCGTCGACATCGGACGCCACACGTTCGTCCGCCGCGCCATCATCGACAAACGGGTCCACATTCCCCCGGGCACGATGATCGGCTACGATGCTGAACAAGACCGCGCCCGCGGCTTCACGGTTACCGAAAAAGGCGTCACCGTCATCGCCAAGGCCGAAGGCGTCGAACACTTTTTCGAAGCCGAACCGGCCGAGCAGATGTGATTCTAAGCCACTTGGCAAGACTCACCAGTTTCATTCCACCGATACAACCACGCGCCGCGCTGTCTGCCCACCGTTTGCACAGCGCCCATTTTTCGCAACACATAAGCCATGCGTTGCGCTTCCCAGCGATGCACGTCCAATCCCGTCGCCAGGTGTGCCGTATGAAAGGGATCCGGCAGCGCGCACGGAATGAATTGCCGCAAATCCGCCGCCGTGGCGACATGCAACGTTTGCAGAATGGCCACCAACTTGAGATCTTCCACTGTGAACGATTTCCGCCATCTCCCGCCTCGACGTGGCCGCCGCGGATGACGCCATTCTTCGACATCCACCAGCGGCACGTCCATCGATAAATTACGGTGCGGAAACGCACGGGTGAAATAGACCAGCTCGTCAAAAATCTCGCACAACCGGCCCTGTCGCGGACTGAACCGCCGGTCGGTGATTGGTCCGCCGCGCCGGCTCCGCCTGATCAAAAGCTTGCGACCCACGATCGGTTTGACTATTCGCACCCTGTGCCGCCGCGTCAGCCGCCGAATTTTATCGCGAATGGCCCATAGCGGCCCGTGTTGAATTTCGATGAGTTCCCGCTCCCGTTCGTTTTCCACGATGGCATCGACGCGGAACCGCCCTATGCGAACCTCCATCCGCCCCGCCGCGCCGGCGTACATCCGCTTCAGCTCTCGATGCAGCGATGTTTCCATGAAAGCGCATTTGCCGGGCAGCGGGCAGACGCAAAGCATTCGGGGGCAGAGGCAAAATGCAGAATGTTGCGGGAGAGAATAGTGCGCCGCTGGCCACACGGCAACGTCACTTCGGGCCCGCGCCGTCTTCCATCCTCTCGATGTACCGCCGCAACCGTTCCAATTCGTCGGTCACGTGATGCAGCTTCAGCATGTTTTCCACCCGCTTCAGCAGTTCCAGCTTGTTCACGGGCTTGCTTAAAAAATCGTCGGTGCCGGAATCGACGGCCCGCTCGATGTCCCCCAATTCGTTGAGGGCCGTCACCATCAATACCATAATGTCTTTGGTTTGGGGGTCCTGTTTCAGCTTCCGGCATACCTCAAAGCCGCTGAGCTTAGGCATCATGATGTCCAGCAATATCAAATCGGGCTGGAAAGCCGCTACCTTGTCCAGGGTGTCGCGCCCATCCACGGCCACAGCGATTTCGCAATCGAACTCAGCCAAAAACGCCTCCAACAGCTCCACGTTGGGAGCGTTGTCGTCGGCTATCAATATGCGGCTTTTACGAGGCGACGAAGTTTTGGCCATGGCGGATGTTTCTCACAGGGTGCGGCGCGTTTCCAGCTGTGCCGATTATAGAGGCGCACACCGCTGTCTTGGAATGGGGATTTAGCAGTAGGGTTCGGGGTTCAGTAGTTCCAAAGCAGCGGTGAGATGTTACTTCAACACGTTCCGAAATCGCATTTGAAATGAATGGCTGCTTACATCGCTGCCGCAATCAGCCGATGGTATTTTACTGAACCCCGAACCCTGAACCCTTCCAATAGCAACGATCGTTCTCACAAAATCGCCTCGCTCGCGGCGCTTCAAGCGACAAGGTTATTTTGTCCGAAGTATTGACCAAGGGCAGCGGCGACTTTTCTCGCCCGCCGCGCGGCGCATCCACAGCATTCATCTTACCGTTCATGCAGGCGGCAACCACCAGCAACTCCATCGCGGTTGGCAAATTCTACGGCGATTATTGGCAGCAATCGCGCCGACCGCTCACCAGCCTAGCGTTTGTAACGCCTTTGTTGATTGTGTACGAACTGGGCGTCTTGTGGCTCGGACCCCAAGCCATGCGCAATGGCGCCGATGTCTGGCTCCGCCAACTGCTCGATCTGTTGGGCTTCAGCCAATATTTCCTGCTGCCGTTGCTAACTTTGGGTCTGCTCGCCGGTTGGCACCACGTGACACGGCAACCCTGGCGCGTTGCGCCCGGCGTGCTGTACGCCAAGCTGGCCGAATGCGTGCTGCTGGCCGTGGCGCTGGTAGTGATTGCGCGGATTCAAGCGAACTTGCAGTCGTTGGTCACACGCGAAGCTCCACCCGCCGTGTTGCACGCCTCGCTGGGAATGACGCTGGCCAACGCCCTGCGGCGATTAATTAGCTTCATGGGCGCTGGCATTTATGAAGAATTGCTCTTCCGCCTGATGATGGTCCCGCTGCTAGCGCAAGTGTTGCGCTGGTGCGGATGTCAACAAGCTTGGGCCTGGGCCGGCAGCGCCCTGCTGTCGAGTTTGATTTTCGCCGCCGCCCATCACGTAGGCGCCTTGGGCGAGCCCTTCCAGTGGTACGCCTTCCTATTTCGCGCCACCGCCGGTCTGTTTTTTGCCGCGCTCTTTTTGTATCGCGGCTTCGGCATCGCCGTCGGCACGCATGCGGTGTACGATGTGTTGGTTGGGCTGTTCTAAACGTCAACCCGTCGCTGCAAATCTCTTTCGCGCGCCGTTTTTCCAGCGCATTGATATTTGTCGCGGCAAATTTTGCAAGCCCACTCTGCGCATTTTTTTACATCAAATTGTTTCCTCTTCGCCAAACTTTTTCCGCGAAATTGTGCGGCACGGAACTTGCTTCACAGCGCCGCGTTTGCTGCTAGCAACCGGTAAAGTCCGCAGAGAATTGCGCCGCCGTTTTTGTCAAGTC
>DATJYL010000222.1 GCA_035499655.1 Pirellulales bacterium | reverse complement strand
CGCGCCGCCTTGCGCCCGTTTGCGGATCAATCCATACAATTTCAAGTGAAGAAAGTATCGTACCAGTAGCAGAGGCGATTCTTCTGAGAATTGCGCGCGCTTGACGGCGAATTAGAACAACACTTTCGTAAAAATCGTGGTATTGCGCAACGAATGTATATGCCGCACCAAGGGCCACAGCAAACTCAATCCACCAACTGCCTTCTCCCTCGTCGACAATCTCGATTTGTGTTACTTGCAATCGCGCTGTCCGCAATTCATAGAGTAGCTCTCTTTGAATTGCATTGCGAAACTCCAACTGTAAGTCAGGATTGTTTTCAATCTTGACGTAATTTGAATTTGGCGAGTTCGTGATTACAGCACGAAATATTATTTTCCCAGGCGGTCTGCCTGTAATAAGAAAGTCTTTCAATTTCATCGTTGTGCCCCGATTTATTGAATTGCTAAAAAGCACCCCCGCGCGCTAGGGATTATGCAATTTCTAATGTTTCAGTCAAGCACTTTGGCGTAGGACACAATCAGAGTTTCCGCCGCTTCGCCTTAATCTCTGCCAGTGTGCGCCCCGTCATTTTAGCAATCTCGGCGTCCAAATAATTCCTCAGCAACCCCACTTCGGTTTCGCCCCACTTGGCCGGTTTGACTTTTCGCACCAGCGGTGGGATGCCAGCCTTGCGGCGGCGCAGTTCGACAGCCTGGCGTGTACAGCCGACGCACTTGGCCAATTTACCATCAGGCATTTTGCCCAAGAGGGCGAGCATTGTCGGCGTCCAGGGCGCTTTGTCTTGAGAATCAGCCATATTCTGCATTGTAGCCGATGGGCGCTTACTCAAACCGCCTCACCACGAAAAGCCCAAACGCCAAGACGGCCAGCACAAAAGTGCTCGGCTCGGGGACAGGATTAGTCGAGCCGCCACCGGATTGGAGATAGTCCAAAAACGCTTGTAAGTCGGCGTTGTTGAATACGCCATCTCCGTTAATGTCGCCAATGGCTAATAGTTGTGAGTTGGAAAGTCCGTTAGCGGATTGGTAAGAGGGCAGATTAGCCAAGGTCTGTTCCATTGCCGCAATGTCGGCGGCATCGACATGCCCATCGAAATTGAAATCTCCTAGGAGTATTGGGGACAGTTCGAACACCGTGCCTTCGTTATTTGCTCCGCCGTATATCGTTGTCCCGAACAGATTTCCGCTGGCATCCATGATTACGCCTGCGGGATTGGTTCCGTTGGAGTTTGCAAACGAGAACAGAGTGTAGAGCGAGTGGTTGGCGTTATTGGCTATCTCGAACACCGTGCCGTTGCCGTTCGCCCCACCGTACCCTGTCGTTCCATACAAATTACCAGCGGCATCGGCAATAAGATGGCCTTCGGATGTTTGCCCGTTTGTGCCATTAAAAGAAACCAAGTTGGTGAGTGTATGATTTGTATCATTGGCCACCTCGAACACCGTGCCGTCGTTATTTGCTCCGCCGAAAGCCGTCGTCCCATACAGATTTCCATAAGCGTCAGCGACAAGATTGGATGTGGGTTTATACCCGTTCGTGCCATTGAATGTGGCTAGGGTACTGAATGTATGATTGGCATCGTTGGCGACCTTAAACACAGCGCCATAGGCACTCGTACCCCACCACGTCGGGCCATAAAGATTTCCGCCGGCGTCAGCCAATAAACCGGCGGACCCTTGTCCAGTAGATCGGATGTTGAAGTTCACTAAAGTGGTCAGCGTATGATTAATGTTGTTGCTCATTTTAAACACAGTGCCGTTGCCATTCGTTCCGCCTCCTTCTGTCGCCCCGTACAGATTGCCGCTAGAGTCGGCTGTCAGGATGGTTTCGGGTTGTGATCCGTTCGTGCCACCGAATGAAACGAGAGTGGTCAGAGTGTGGTTTGAGTTATTGGCTACTTCGAATACAGTACCATCGTTGTGTGCCCCTCCAAACATTGTCGTCCCGTATAGGTTTCCGCTGGAATCAGCCGATAGACCGGCGGCGGGTGATTGTCCATTCGAGCCATTAAATGAGACCAGGGTGGTGAGCGTGTGGTTAGTCACCTCGAACACGGTACCGTAATCATGCGCTCCGCCGTACACCGTTGTCCCGAACAGATTGCCGCTGGCATCCATAAATAAATCCGTTTGGGGCTTATCTCCGTTCGAACCTGCGAACGAGACAAGCGTCTTTAGGATGTATTGCTGCTGCGCACTAGCCGTGGAGCTTATCGCCACCACCGACACTGCGAGCAGCAGAATGCAACAACGCATAGTGTTAAATATCATGTTGCGCATAGTTCTTATAAGCATAACCTTCTTCCCCCCTTATTGGCCACTATCGACCAGGGCGAGAATCGCCCGGTGGCTCGCTTCTGGCAGCCTGGGGCTGTGGCGGACAAATCGCTATAATCCGCTTACTTAGATTTTGGCGGTCGCCCTAATCGAATTTTGGGCCGCAAAGTCAAGATTACGTCGATGGAATAAGTGATTGCCAATGCTTTACACAAAGCATTACTCCCCGGCGAGATTGATGATGATCCATGCGTTGCATGCCCCAGCCCGTACGAACACTCAGCGATTGATTGTAGGTGAGCTACAGCCATCATCCAACTTCCCGCATGATGCGCTCCGCCAAGCCCAGGTCGCGTTCGGCGTAGATTTGCGACACGTCAGCCTTGGCGTGACCCAACACCACTTGCACGGCTTCCAAACCGAAACGCCGGCGCACCTCAGTGGCTTTGCTGTGGCGCAGTTGATTCGGGGACCATCGCGGAATAATCCGATCATCTTTCACATTGGGGTCGGCGTCGCGGGCTTGCTGGCGGCCTTTTCGATCGGCAAGGTCAGACGCACGACGAACACACTTTGCGTACGCATTTGTATCGTACCGCTCGCCAAGTGCAATCTTCCTGCGGCGCTTGCGATTTGTGCCCGGCCGGTTGCCGCAGGAAAGGGGTGTTTTGCGCATTTCGTGGCGCGCATCCAGCCGTTTACGTTCCGAATCGGCCGGCGCAAAACAATACGCTTCGGCATTACGGAGCAAGTAGGGCCGCAGAATCTCTTGTGCCTGTGGGCCAATGAAAATTACCCGTTGACGGCTGTGGTGCTCAGTTTTGTGAGTCGATGGGCGATAAGCCCACACGTCGCCGGAACGATCTATGTCGCATGGGCGCAGAATACAAACTTCACCCGGTCGACAGCCGGTCAGCGATTGGAAACGAACCATTTCGCGGACAACGGGTGGCAAATGGGGCAGTGTGGCATCGACTACCGCCGCTGCAACCGGACCGATCGGCTGCGGCTCCGGAGCGTCGGTTCTGCCTTTGCGCAAACCTGGGACCGTGGCCAGGGCTTGGAAAACCAAAGCTGGGACCAACTCTTGCGATACACCCCACTTGAACACGCGCTTTATTTCTTCGATTAAGCAGTTGACGTAAGGTCGGGCTTTCCCTTCCCTGACGAAACGCTGCTGAATTGCTTGTAGGGCGAGGGGACCAAAATCGCCGGCACAAGTTGGACCGTATAGTTGCCGCAGCACCTTTAGCGCAAGGCGGACCCGCTCCAGAGAGCGCGTCGGTTTCCCGTCTTTCCGATAGTAACCTTGGGCGAATCGCCAATAGCTGGCAGCCAATTCAATGATCGTGGTATCGTGCGACGCAGCGGCACGGGGCAATCGACGGCCAGCGGATAACCATTCGCCGATTAGCCGATCGTACTCTTGACGGCTCGCTGTAGCGTTCCACTTGCCCAAATAAATGTCGTGTCCGTCCAGGGTGACAACAGCTTGGCCAGTGGGCTTGTGGCGACGATACGTGGGAACGCGTGGAAGAGATTGAGTGGTCATAGCGTGTAACTCCGTAAAAGACCGAATCCGGTAGTCTACCGGGTTATTCGGGAACTTACGGGCCACACTGCCGACCATCGACAGGTAATCTAAGTGGTGATTTCAGCCGTGTTTAACTATCAGTGAGACCGTTGGGATTCGAACCCAAGACCTACGGATTAAAAGTCCGTTGCTCTACCGGACTGAGCTACGGTCTCCAGCAAGCGTTCTACTGTAGCAGGTCGAACTCGGCTGAGAAAGATGCCGTTGGGTAAGCCGCTGTTCCAGTTCGCTTGACAACCGTGAGAAATTAGATATTCGCGCTGGCCAGTGTGGCTGCTTGGTCACATTCCAAACTGCGGCTGCGACGAAACAAATCGGAAATGGCCGTCGGCGCTTGGGCGGCGCCCAGTGTCAACAGCGGCGCGATCAACGATCCCCAATACTGATTGAACGGCTGCCCAATGAACGCGAAAAAAATCACGAACCCGCAAGCCGTTAGTCCGGCGCGGCGGCCCGTCGCGGTATTCCAGCCGGCAAAGCCCAACATGGCCAGCGGCAAATAAATGGCACTCACCCATTGCGGCAACAGCAATAGATACGCATTCATTTGGGCGATGGCAATCACAAACGATGCGCCGCCGAATTGCAGCCAACTGGTGGTATGGGCGTGATCACCGGGCTGAACCAGCGTCATCACGTGAAGGGCATGCCAGGCGTAAAACGCCAAAAATGCCGCCAGCCCGATGACCCACGCCAGCGCTTCGCGCCAGCGCCTGTCGTACAGGGCCAGCAGCAAACAAATCACGCAGTAAGACGCCGCCAATTCGCGCAGCACCACGGCCGCTAATCCAAAGGCCACGCCCCAGCCGGGCCGATCCAAACCATACGCGCATATCGAAAGACAAATCAAGATGCCGCCCCACACTACAGGCATCACGTAAATTTGTTCCAACCAACCGGGCAATAGCGCGCCGGACATCATCAATCCGCAACCCAGCGCGCGCAGAATGCCACCATCGCGCGCTACCATGATCACAGCCAACACCAGCAGTAAAAGCGCCAATCCACCAATTAACAACCTGCCGGCGGTTTGGTTGGGGAGCTTTCCCAGCAGCCACATGGGCAGCGGCGTGCGCCAGTTGAACGTGCTAAGCGTCGGATAACCGCGGGCGTGCAGCTCGTGGCTGGCGGCTTCGTAATATCCTTCGCCGTGCGAAATGCGTTGTATTTCGGCCAGGTACAGGGGGACGTCGCCCGGGCCGGTGGGATGCTGGCTGACAAATCCGCCGGCCAGCGGCGACAAACTAATCGCCACGAACGAAACAATCACTGCGAGGCTCACCAGCAGCACGCTCCGTGCGGCGCCTGGCGAAACACGCGCAAAACTACTGGCGGGGACGCTGTCTGGCATGAGCGTTGAAAAACAGATTGCGAGGGAAAAACGTTCCTCGCAAGTTTAGCTCACGCCATAAGATAAGTGTGTCGAAAGTCAGCCAGATGGGCCCGTCCGGCGGCGGCTCACATATTTCACCGTGACCTAGCAAACGTAATGGGTCGAAAATGGAGGATAGGGGACTTGAACCCCTGACCTCTTGCATGCCATGCAAGCGCTCTCCCAACTGAGCTAATCCCCCTGGTATTTCGCGGGAATCTGGTGGAAAGTAAAATCGTCTGGCCTTCAGGGCAAACTACAAACAGTAATCGACTGGCTGGCCGATTGTCAACGGCGGAAGGCCGCCTCTCAAACACTGCTCAGGTATCAATCGTTTGAAAAAACTGCTTTGGAATTTGTTGCGGTGGGGCATTCCGGCGGCGATTATCGCCTGGCTGGTCAGCGTCGTCGTTCGCGACAAAAGTTTCTCACAATTGTGGGACGAGCCCAAGCATTGGGATTTACTGGCCCTGGCGACGTTGGTTTGTTTTTTGGCCACGCTTGTCACCATTTTACGGTGGTATTTTTTAGTGCGCGCGGTCAGTTTGCCACTGAGGCTGCGTGACACCATTCGCTTGGGTTTTTTGGGCTATTTGTATAATTTCGTGCTGCCCGGCGGTGTCGGCGGCGATTTGGTTAAAGTGGGGTTCTTAATTCGTGAGCAACCGGGCCGTCGTACCGAGGCCGCGTTAACGGTGTTGGTCGATCGGATAGTCGGCCTGTACGGATTGTTTCTGCTGGCGTCTGGCGCCATTTTGTTCACAGGCATGTGGCATTTTGATTCGGCCGATGTGCGCTTGGCCTGCCGCGTGATATTTTGGTGCGCCGGCATCAGCACGCTGCTGTTGGCGGTTTCGGCAATGCCGGGTTTCTCGCAAGGGCCGGTTTCGCGCTGGCTGCACGGCTTGCCGCGGGTGGGCCCATTTGTCGAGCGGTTAAATCGGGCGACGAGAATGTATTACCGGCATTGGTCGGTATTGCCTTTTGCCGTCGCACTGACCATTTTTGCCCAGGTGATGTATGCAATTAGCTTTTGGCTCATCGCCCGCGGATTGCTCAGCGATGCGCCCTCGCTGGGGGAAAATTTGGTGGTGGTTCCGATGGCGATGATCACCGGTGTATTGCCGCTGGCGCCCAACGGACTGGGCACGTTCGAGTGGCTGGTGGAATTGATGTATCACCAATTGATGGGAACCGCCGCGATCGCCGGCGCTGGATTTATCGTGTCGTTAGGCTACCGTTTGGTGACGATTGTAATTGCGATTGTGGGGGCTGTCATTTTCTTCGTAAACCGGCGCGAAGTATCGGCCATGATACATGAGGCGGAAGAGGAAATTGCCGAAGAACAGCATGCCGCGGAAGTCGGCAAACCGGCTGCTTCGACGTGAATCACCGGTTATTTCGCTCCGTCGGGTTCCGCTGGTTGGCCGTCGACATATAGATGGGCATTCTTTCCCAGCTGCCAGGCGGTGGTTCCGTTGCCTGAGACGTGCGAATTGCTCAAATCAACATCGCTGTAGCCGTTCAAAAGCAGTTGACGCTGGCCGTTGCCTTCCAGCGTGCAGGAAATCAACTGCATTTGCGAGACGCCTTCCACGGCGACCCCGCAACGTCCGTTCCAGCGGCAGTTCAATCCCACCAGCGCGCACGGGCCAGCAACATCGTGCAGATAAACGCCGTCAGTCCGGAAACCTTGAATCGTCAAATTGCTGATCACGACGTTTTCGACCTTATAAAGCGTCAGGCCAGCGGGCAGGGTTGCGTATGTCAGCGCGTAACTTTGCGGAAGCGAAACCGGTTCTACGCGAAAGTAAATCCAGCCATCGACCAGCGCCCATTGTTTTGGTTCCAAAGCCGGCACTTGGTGATTCGAAGCCGGGTTGGAATCCGATGCCGTGCGGCGTACCAGCGGCGCGCCGTCGAGAAACAGTTGCTGGAATTGCTTTTCTTCCGGTTGGAAGCGGAATACGTCGCCAGCGACCCATTCCCAGGCATTTTGCGGCACGGGCCGTGTTCCATCGAGCACCGCTCCGTTGCCTTCGAGGGTGAACGGTTGATAGGCCGTGCCGCTGTGCCGGCTGCCGACCAGACTGACGCTTTCTTTATATGGCTGCCCGACATTGGCCAGGATAATGTGGTCCCCCGCCGACGCTACCCGCAGTGCTTTGGCAATGGTCCGAAACGGCCCCTGGCCGGGATTCACACTGTTGGGGGCAGCTCCATCCAAAATGTCGTTGCCGGCGACGTTGTTCACGTAAATTTCGCGCGCTGCGGCCGTGGCCGTTGCCAAGCACACGGCCCCAAAGGACAGTACCAGCGGTAGTAATCCCCCGGCGAGCCCAATTCGATGGAGCATCATGATTTCTTCACCGTGAAAAAACTAAATATCACCCGATGAAAACGCCGCGTAAAAAGTGTAGCATGTGGAATGTGCGGACGGCGCGCGGCATGCTGTCTGTAAGCGGAGTGCAGGCTTTACGGCTTGCGCGAAGCGAAGAAGGCATATTCGAGGCGCCGGTTTCAGGCCGCCGATGCACAACATCGTGGCGGAACCTGCAATTGCGCCGCACACCCTCCTGAAGTGATGCGATGAGCAACTCCCCGTCCTCCCTTTCCGCTGCGAACACCGCCTCGCCGTCCGCGGCCGCAAAAATGCCTGGCGAAACGGTGCGGGCCCTGGTCACGTTGTTTCTGCTGTTCCATTTGTTCGGTGTGGCGTTGGCGCTGACGACCAATCCTAACGCTCCGGCGTTGCCCTCGCCGCAAACGGTCGATGTCGATTCGCCATACAACTCGAGGTTGTTCACGGCGTTGAAATCGACCCCGCTGCTCGCGCAATACATGTATGCCATGTGGCTCGATACGCCCCACAACTATTGGTTGACTTACGGCGATTACACCGATGCCGACCATACGGTCGAACTGATTTTAACTTTCCCGGACGGCCATACCGAGCAGCGAAACTTTCCTCCGGCCGATTCCCACGGCGAACAGCGCGAACGGTACGAAGCGTTGGTCCGGCAATTGGCGGTTCCCTTCTATGGCGATTCCCCAGATAAGACGCTGCTGACGAAAATTGGGGAAGATTTGTTGCAGCAAAGCGGCGCGAAAGAAGTCCGCGTTCAAATTCGCCGACATCAGCCATTGTCCATCGAGGATGCCAAGGCCGACGATCCAGGGCTCCACGATCCTTATAACAAGCGCACCTTCGCCGATCTCTATGCCGGCACGGTAACGCTCAACAGCCTGGGCGAAGCCGAAGTTCACGATCTAGGCGAAGCGGCCCGTGATGTCGCTCCCGTCACCGGACCGCGTGGCCGCAACCGCAGCCAGAACCAACCCGCCAATAATCCGCAAACACCCGACGACACGGCGCCCAGCCCGCCGGCAAGCAATGGATCGTCAAATACCGGCAGCCCAGCTCATAAAACCGTGCTGCCGCTGCCGGGAGATTTCAACGATGCGCCCCCTTTGCCGGAAAAAACAAAATAAAATCTGCCGACCACCACCGCACATTACCACGCCTGATTTGCCATGGGCAATTATATTCGAACTGTAGGTAGCCGATTCGGAGCCGGCTGGACCCGATTTTGGTTCACGCCGAGCGATGCCATCGTGTTGTCGCTGATCCGGGTGTTGACGGCGCTGGTGGCATTATGGTGGTACTTGAGCCTGCTGACCGATTTGCAGTATTGGTTTGGCCCCAACGGCCTGTTCTCGCTCGACTTGGCGTTGCAAGTGCGCAATGCATCGGAGTCGCGATATGCCATCTCGCTGTTGGATTACGTCAACTCGGCCTCGCAATTGTGGTTGGTGTACGGCTTGGGCATTGCGGCCTTGGCGATGATGTTGTTCGGGCTGTTTAGCCGGATTGCCACCATTGCGTCGCTGGTGTTTGTGCTGTCGTTCATCCACCGAGCTCCCATGCTTTCGCGGACGGTGGACGATATTTTGCCCCTGTTAATGTTCTATTTGTGCCTGGGGCCGTCGGGAGCAAATTTTTCGATCGACGGTTGGCTGCGCCGTAAAAAACAACAGCGCGAACGGCCAGCGCTCAATTCCGCCGACGCCAACATTTATTGGTCCAGCGCCGCCACGGTCGCGATTCGCCTGATGCAGGTGCATTTGACCATGATTTACGCCGCCATGCTCATCGCACAATTGCAGGGGGGAACCTGGTGGCAAGGCACGGCCGTCTGGTGGCTGATGGCCCGGCCTGAATCTCGCCTGGTCGATCTCACGGGTTTGAGTCGCATAGGCCTGGCGTTTGAATACATGGTCAACCTATTCACGCACGGCATTGTGATTTACGAATTGTGCTTTGTGTTTTTGATTTGGAACTCGCTAGCCCGGCCTATTTTGCTGGTCTTGGGCGTTTTCATGTGGGCCGGATTGGCGCTAATTGGCGGGTCGGTGAGCTTTGCCGTCATCATGCTGGTGGCGAACCTGGCATTTTTGTCGCCGGAAACAGTGCGTGGATTCTTGGGACGCCAAAATGCCGAGAATGCGTCAGCATCAGCGCCAACAACCAAAGCTGCAACATCATCAGGATCATCCGGCCGAAAAGAAGTTGTTGTAGCCAGGCGTTAATGACCGAGCGATTTCAGTCAGTTGCGTTTTCTTCCATTGCCGATTTAATCGTCCGCAACTCTTCGGCCTCTGGCAAAGCCTTGTAATACGGATCCAAGGGAAAGCAACCTGAGATGATGTCGTTGCGCGGCGCGGTCGTGCAATCGCTGAAGGTGCGGCAAATCAATTTCCGGGCCAATTTGCCTGTGGCCAGCGTATCGGCAGGCAGCGCGGGATAAGCCAACACCATGCGGCCTAACCCTACGGCGTCAATCCACCCGGCGCGCCTTACCGCTTGGGCCACATGGGGCACGTAATCTTGCAGATAGGTGTAACCGCTGCCGACCATAGGTATTTCGGGCACGGCCAGCTTGCACTCTCGGGCGGCATGAATTTGCCGCGCCACGCCGACCAGCGGATCTTCCGGCGGCTGGTAACCGTCGCTGGGGGGAAAAATCGCCGGCCGCTGGATGTGTGGATTATAGTAGGGGCTGCCGCCGGAGATATTTACCGCCGCCACGCCGGCCGCGTGCAAGCGGCGAATCAGTTCGATCGGCTCGCGCAAGTCGATTTTCAGCGGATCTTGGGCATCGACGCCAAAACCGTATTCGTAAGGCAGTAAGTGGCGGTACTTCAGTGGTTCGCCGATGGCGAGGCTGGTTTTATAGGGGAGCGTATCGAACACGCTGAGTCGCACGGCCAGCATCAAATGCGGATGGCGGTCACGGATGCGTTCGATGATGGAAAGCATCAACCGCGACCGGCCGGCCAAATCGCCGCCAAACCGGCCTGGGCGGCAACGGGCGCTCAACAATTCGTGCAGCAAGTAACCGTGGCAACATTTGATATCGACAAATTGGAATCCCACTTCTTCCGCGACACCCGCCGCGGCGACATACGCATCCACCAGTCGTTGCAGATCGTCGTCAGACCAGACGATGGAATCATCGTGTGGATTGATGCCAAACTTGGCGTCTAACAGCGGATGATGATACGCAATTCTCGGCTCCAAGCGTCGATTGTGCGGCCGCGAAAATCGCCCAGAATGGGTCAGTTGCAAGCCGACCCATAAATCATCATCGTTGGCAAACACTTCCCTATGTGTCTGTCGGCAAGTGTTGATCAATGCCGCCAGACCGGAGCGGTTTGTTGCCGTGGCCAACGTCTGCCGAGGATTCGCCCGGCCATCGGGCTGCACGGCCGCTGCTTCGCCCCCCCAAATCCACTTGGCTCCGCTCAGCCCAAAATTCTGCCAGCGACGCAGTGTGTGTGGAGAAGGTGATCCATCGGTGTTGGCGTCCCAGCCTTCCATGGGATGAATGCACCAACGGTTTCCGACCTGAAAGCCGCCGATCTTGAGCGGCTGCGCCATGGGCGAACCTTCGGCGGCGGTGAGAATTCGCTCGTCGATGGGCAACTCCAGACCCAATTCCGCCAACCGCGCAGCAAGGGCCGCTGTGTTTTTGAGTTGGGCTATCTTGGGATAAGTGGCCATGGGTCCCCTCATCCCACACGGCACACAAAGCACTTGAGATACTCGCTTTCCAAGCAAGTAGTGCTAATCGGATGATCTGGGGCCGCGCCGCGATGCTGAAGCACCTGAATGGATCGATTGGTGCGCTGCGACACGCCGGCCAGCATGTGCAAAAAATCTTCCCGCAGCACATGACCGGAGCAACTGCACGTCACCAAAATGCCGCCGGGTTCTAGCAAGTCGACCGCCAGGCGATTGATGCGGTGATACGCCATTAAGGCGTCGTTTACCGATGCTCGATTGCGTGCAAACTTGGGTGGGTCGAGCACCACGATGCCGAATTTATCGCCGCGTAACGCCAACTCTTGCAGGGTTTGAAATCCGTCCCCCTGTTGAAAGTGCAAATTTGCCACGCCGTTGAGTTCCGCATTGGCGCGGGCCAGGGCCAGGGCTTTCTCGCTGGTATCGACACACAGCACTTCGCTGGCGCCGCCATGTTTAACGGCATTCAGCGCGAAGCCGCCGCTATAACAAAACATATCGAGCATCCGTCTGCCCCGTGCGAAATCGGCCACGGCCCGGCGATTCTCGCGCTGATCCAAATACAATCCGGTTTTGTGCCCTTCGCGCAAATCGACGCCGTAACGCAGTCCATGTTCCTCGATGAACACCGGCCCGGTGGGCAATTCCCCCCATCCGCGCCCCTCTTCATGCGGCATGCCCTCCATTTGGACGGCCCCGCGTTCCTGACGCAGCACGACACCGCGGGGACGAACCAAATCGACGAGCAGCGGCACAATTTTGTCCAATCGCTGCCAAATCGCCAGTGAGGTGGCCTGGACCGACAAATACTGGCCGTAGCGATCGACGATAAGCCCACTCAGCTCGTCGGCTTCGCTATAGACCAGCCGCGCGGCGCCGGTGGGGGAGTCGTAACCTAAATCATGTCGGAGCGCGAGGGCCGTTTCCAAGCGGCGTCGAAAAAATGCATCGTCCAATGGCGTGCCGGCATCCCAGGTGTAAAGTCGCACACGCAATCGGCTGCGGCTGTTGAAAAATCCGCGGGCAATGAAGCGGCCTTTGTCGGAGATCAGGTCGACTACGTCCCCGTCGGCCACCCCGCCGTCGACGCGCGCGATCGCCGTATCTAATACCCACGGGTGACGGCCAAAAAACGGTTGTGCCTTCCGGGGCTTCAAAATCACTTGCGCGACGCCGATTCCTGCGGTGGTTTCACCAGCGGGGGAAATTGGCTCAACGGTTTGTGAGGCATTTGACATGACAATGCTCAACGGCGACGGATGTGTTACCCGTTCGCCAAAAACGCGTGCTATCGTGACAGATGTTCGCAGGCGCAATACTGAGCATAACCGCCCGAACGACGAAGAGATAGAGCCTTGATGCGGCGCCACCCACCGCACACAGCCGGTGGACTGCCTGCCCGCTAGTTCAACGAGGGTCTGCCGAATGCCGGGCTGGCCGGATCAGTTAGCGCCTGCGGCGTGGGCTGCGGAATGGGCAAAGGCTTGGGTGGCCGGATTTCATGCCGGGCAGCCGGCGACGACAGCTTGGCCCCTGCCGATGCGGATTTCGCTTGCAAGTTGAAATCGGTTGGCTGATTGAATTCCGCCGTGTTTATCAAGGCACGCAATAGCATTCGTCCGCGGCGTGAAGATCGCGATCGAGAAAAAGTCGATTTCATTTCATGCCCCGAACGATGAACACCAACGCGCAAAACCTGCGCCGACGATCAATCGGCGCAGGCATATCCGAAGTTATGCCGTGGCGCGCCGCCATGTTCAGGATGACAGAGCGTGCGCAGCCGAAGCGGCATTGAGGCGGCGTCCGCGCACTTTCGCGCCACCGGTATACGATTGCCGGATTGCGGACAATCGTTCCTTGACAATACGTACGTTCCACGACGAAACAGACGTTTATTGCCGATGAGAAGGCGCTGTCGTTGACAGGGCATTTCATCGCTGTTTTATTCGCTCTGCGGTTCAGCGAACCGTTGGCTAGTTCTTGGGCAAATAGCCAGTGGTGTAAGCAGGGCCGGGCGTAATGGTGGTGGCCGGCGCGGTCATCACCGGAGTACCCACGGCGCCGCCGCTACAAGCGTCGCAATGGTTGCAGCCGCAATCACCGCCCATGGGCTCCTCGCAAGGAGCGCATTCGCTGCGTCGGCCGAAGCAACCGCCCCAGCCGCCGCAAGGATTTCCGAGGCCGCAGCATCCAAGCGTTGCGCTCGTCAATGCCGCCAGCGTCGTTACAATAAGAAACTTTTTCATGACTGAACTCTCCAATGCAAAACAAAGTCGGGAGGAAGGCGATTTGCTTCGGGTCGAGCAACTCTACACCACGCCCCGTGATGTGCAAACGCAACATGCAGATTTTTTTTCGCAACCGGATTGTTTTTTCTAAACGCCCGTGGGTGGAATAGATGATATGTCTTTCCAATGCGATGTATGGTGCCGCTTTGCGGAAGTTCCGCGCGCACCACATCCTCCGAGAATGTCAACCCTGGCGCATTTGCGGGTTATGCACACCTCTTCCATCCGGTTGACGCCCTGCTCCGCCGCCCTGCGAATGCTCGTGGCTTGGGCCGTATTGTGGTCCGGCTTATCACCCTGCGTCCGGCCGGCGGTAGCGGGCGATGCTCCCTGCGGCACGACATCTTCAGCGTGTGGTCATGAGGCCCCAGTTTGCCTGCCGCGCACCCAGGACGAGGTGTGGCTGGTCAGTTCCCGTTGCCTGGGCTGCCCCAACGACGAAGCTAACCCGCCGCAGTTTCAGGTCTGGCAGTACGATTTGAACGCACATCAGTGGAACAGTTCCACGCAGGCAGCGTTTTTGGCGTCGAATCGTCCGGCCCTGCCCACGGTGTTTTGGGTGCATGGCAACCGGAAATACGCCGACGAAGCGCGCGAAGACGGAATGGAGGTCTACGATCAGTTGACCACCGGCGTTTCCGGCGATCGCCCGATTCGATTTGTGATTTATTCCTGGCCGGCCGTACCCGTCCGTGGCCTGCGCGAGGATGCGCGCGAAAAAGCCATCCGGACCAATGCCGACGGTTATTATTTGGCTGCGCTTGTCAATCAGATTGATCCGCACGTGTCGGTCGATTTGATCGGTTACAGCTTCGGGGCCCGGATCGTGACCGGCGCCTTGCACATTCTCGGCGGCGGCGATATTTGCGGGTGGTCGCTGCCCCATCCGATCAAACGACTGGCGCCTTTGCAGGCGGTGCTGGTGGCTCCAGCTGTGAATAACGACTGGTTGGCGATCGGCCATGCGCACGGCAAGGCGTTGGTAGCCGTCGATCGCATGTTGTCGCTCAATAATTATTGCGATCGAGCGTTGAAACACTACGCGGCAATCGATCCCTGCACCAAACCGGTGGCCTTAGGGTATACCGGCGCCGTTGGTTACCTTGGAGAGAACGGCAGCAAACTGCGGCAGTTCAATATGTGCTGTGCGGTAGGCAAACAGCACTATTGGGGAAACTATTTCTACAATCCGGGCATTGTGGCCATGATTCGGCCTTACGTGGGGTTGGGGCAATAACCGGACGGGCAAAGGCAAGAAATCACGGACAGGATGTTTGCCGGCTTCTGTCCGAAAACACGGCCGCTTGACGCTCTTCCACGCCGTCTGTCATCTTGGAAAGCGGTTTTGTTGCGTCCGCGTTGATATTCCGTTTCACCGATAATCCGCCATGTCCGAACCGCTGGCCTACTTGAACGGTCAATTGCTTCCCGCGTCGGAAGCGGTCATTCCTGTATTCGATGCCGGCTTTGTTCTGGGCGTAACCGTCACCGAGCAATTGCGAACTTTCCGCGGCGAGCTGTTCCGCTTGCCCGAGCATTTGGCGCGCCTGCACACTTCGCTCCGAACCGCTGGCATTCAACCGCGAGAATCACTCGCTGAGCTGGCAGAGATTGCCATGCGGTTGGTCGCTAATAACCGCAGCTTCGTTGAGCCAGACGACGACTTGGGTTTGTGCATTTTCATCACGCCGGGACCTTACACTGCCATGGCCGAAGTTTCCGTGACTGGGCCCACGGTCGGATTGCACACGTATCGCTTACCGTTTCATCTGTGGGCTGACCGATACCAGACGGGCATTGCCTTGCGAACAACTGCGATTCAGCAAGTGCCGCCATCCTGCTGGCCTGCCGCACTAAAATGCCGCAGTCGAATGCACTATTTTCTGGCCGACCAGGAAGCCGCCAAGGCTGAGCCGGGATCGCGGGCTTTGCTGCTCGATCAGCGCGGATTGATTTCGGAAACTTCGACGGCCAACGTCGTGGCTTGGTATGCGAAGGAGGGTTTAATTTCACCGCCGATTCCACAAGTGCTTCCCGGCATCAGCCTGCAAGTGGTTACCGAATTAGCCGGACGATTGGGCATTCCGTTTGTCACCCGGGACCTTACGCCCGACGAATTCAGCCGCGCCGACGAAGCATTTCTTACCAGCACCCCCAATTGCCTGTTGCCGGTTACCCGGTTCAACGGCCGCCCGATCGGCAACGGTCAGCCGGGAAAAATACTTCGGCAGTTGTTGGCCGCCTGGAATGAAATGTCCGGCGTGAACATTGCGGAACAAGCCCGCCGATTTTCCAAAAGAACGTAGCGTCTACTGCGAGCAACTTGAGTCGCGGGCCAATGCAAAGGGAACGACCTGAATAGCAGCGAACGTCATTCGGCGACGAAGTTCACCCAGCCTTTCGCGTTCATCCGCTTGTCTACGCTGGCCTGTGTCTTTACAGTAGAATGAAAGTGCCGCAGCTCCCCTCGCGCGAGTTTCACGTTTGAAGTGCTATGAAGTTGTTCGATCAATTCTTGTCGATGCTTTCCAGCAAGGTCGATCTCGACAGCCGATACGAGATGCTCCGCGAAACGGTTTCGGGCACGATGTCCAGCTTTTTCAAAGTCCGCGATCGTCAAACGGGGCAAATTGTCGGCTTGAAAATTCTTGATCCGGAAAAGTCCAGCATTGTGGAAAGCCGCTTTAAGGGTTGCAATAAGCCCAGCGAAGCTGAAATTGGGCTGGCGCTGCAGCATTCCAATATTGTCAAAACCTTAGCGCATGGCACTTCGTACGATAACAAGCAGTTCATTGTCCTGGAATTCCTGGAAGGCGTGGGGCTGAATTCTTTGTTGATTAGTCGCAGCGTGCAGCTGGACGGCCGACGATTGGACATCATCCGCAAAATGGCGGAAGCCGTCGGCGCGGTGCACAAGGCAGGTTTTATCCACCGCGATATTTGTCCGCGGAATTTTATGGTATCACCCCAGTTCGACCGCGTCACGCTGATTGATTTTGGCCTGACGCTGCCGGCCAAGCCGGAATTCATGCAGCCTGGCAACCGCACCGGCACGCCCAATTACATGTCGCCGGAAATCGTGCGTCGGAAGAAAACCGATCTTCGGGTCGATGTGTTTGCCTTCGGAGTCACCGCTTATGAAGTGATGACCTTCGAACTTCCCTGGACGCGCGGCATCGATGGCCGGGCCGCGCTGGAACACGATCTAGCGCCTCCGGTGGAGATTACGGAGCGCCGTCCGAAAATCAACAAAACTTTGGCCAAAGCGATCATGTGGTGCTTGGTGAATAACCCGGACGATCGCTGTCCCAGTATGGAACGATTTTTGAGCGCGATTGCCAGCGTTAAGTCGGAAGACGCCGATTGAACCCGCACCGGCGATTGCCGCGATAATTTTTCCGATACGCTACGCCGCACCTTCGGTCTCTTCTCCCTGGTTTTCTACTTCTGGGCCTCTACTTTTCGTCCCCTGTGCCCGGTCCCCTGCGTCCAGATCGGGCGCCACTCGCTTATAAGTTCCGGATTGCCAGCGGGGAATGTCGATTTTGTAATAGGGGGAAAACCGGCTTTCGCACGGTCCGCCGGGTAAATTGGTCCACGCTTCGTCGGCGCCCAAATCGGTCACAAAATGATAGGACGGCGCGAACGTTGTTTCCCGCTTGGCGGTGGTGAGCAAATGTCCTTGAAAGGGCGTGGCGTGGCAGCCCGGCATGGGCATTTGGCGCGTGTGAAAACCCAGGTAGCGCCCCATCCGGCGGTCACTGATGAACCGATTCACAAAATGGAACGAGTTGAATTCACCCCAGGGCAAGTCCTTCTCGCCGACCAAACGTTCTGCCGCTCGACGGATCAGTTCTCCCTTTTCTCGTTCGTTCCACCAGCGCGAGTTTTCTTCTTTCAGCAAGCGATCGATGCAGGTGAGCACCATCGTTGAGTAGCCAAACCGGGATGACAGATACAACATCCGCCGCCAGCCGATTCCGCCCCCTTCACGGTGCGGGGCTTCGCCGAAGATGACCAGCAGCACGTTGCGATACAGCTTGGCAAACAAGGTCGCCTCCAAACTGGCCTGGTCGTAACTGCAGTTCCAAGCATCCAACCGTTTTTTGAGCGGGCCGTCCGGCAGGTGCGGCAGAAAAATTGCCAGCAACTCTTTGGCCTGGACGCTGATTACGTCGTATTGCAACTGCTGCATGTCCAGGAGTGTGGCCTGCGGCAGTTCGCGCAGCCGCTGGACAATGCGCCGCTTGCGATAGTCGGGCAACGGCATGGTCGTCAGCGGCGGATCGCCCGGCGCGTTGATGTTTTCGTTCGCCGTGGCGATGAAGCCTTCGGGCGGATCGTAAATGTGCGGCAGATAGTAACTTTCCAGGCGGCCCCGCCAATGGTTTGCCTCGTCCCAAGCCGGCACGGGCAATAATCCGCTATTGGCCGGATTCCGCTTGGGCAACCAGCCCCCGCCTTGCAAACCGATGTGCCCATCCTGGTCGGCAAACAGCCAGCAGAGCGTCGGCTGCGGACATTCCCGTGCCACTTCCATGGCGTCGGCTGCAGAGCGGCAACCCGCGACATCGAGCCAGGTGGCGATGGAGCGAGACGCCCCCGGGCTGTTGCCAATCCAATTGAACGAGAGGTAATAACCGGCGCCGGTCGGATCGCTTTCCAAAATGCCTTGCGGATTGAAATACACCGGTAATGTTGCGGGCGCTGCCGATTTGCGTTGCATGGTTTCGTCGCGCAGTTGAAAATCGCGCCATTCCTGCCCCCGGCGGTATTGCCAGCCGGTCGTGCCGCCGGGCCGGCAATCTTCGATGAAAAAATCAATTGCATCCCCCTTCATGTAGGTCACGCCCCAGGCCAATTTTTCTGTCCGTCCCACGCCAAACAGCGGGCAGCCGGGCAATGTGGCGCCGAGCACGTATTGATCGTTCCAGCGCAACACGGCCTCGTACCAAATGGCGGGGAGGCGGTTGACTTCCAAATGCGGATCGGCGGCCAACAGCGCATGGCCGGTGGCGCTGCGTGCCGGCGAAATAGCCCAGGCATTGCTACCGGCCAGGCGCGGCAAGTCGGTGATGAGTTCAATCGCCTCGTCGGAAAGCTGGCTGGCAATTCGGACGCGCCGCAGCAATTCCAAATTGACGCGCTCCAAATGCGGATAGAACAATTCGCGCAGCCGTGTATCGTCGATGCCGGTTTGAATGAGTTCCACCAACAAGCGTTCGTTTTGCTGTTGCCCGACAGCCAAGCCACCGTAGCTGAGCAAATTGCCGATCAAGAGCACCGCTTGCTGATTCCACGGCTGGGGCCGAAACCCCGTGGCCCACATGGGGAGCGATCGTCCGGATTCACGCAGTCCGTCGTTGACACCCTCGCAATAAGCGGTAATGTCGCCGAACGTCCGATCGTCCAGCCGGCGGACTTCGTCATCCAACAGCAAGTGCAAACCCACGCGGCGAAAAAACCGATCCGTTTCCAACAGTTCCGGCTTGTCGGCGATCAGTTCGGCCGACCGCCCGCTGGCTAGTGCCCTGGCAAACAACATCTGCGTGGGCCGATCGAGCCCGTGCAAATAACCCAGCCCGTACAAGGCAGCCCGCCAGGAACCGGCCATTAGGTGGGGCACGCCGTTCTGATCACGAAAGGCCTCCAAACGTCGGCGAGCGAATTTGAGCGGCAGCGGTTGCATGAGGTAAGCCCCCGGACTTGTTCGGTGATTTCGGTTAGACTTTGCGTTTGCGTTTTACCCATTCACCGCGATGGTCAACGGTTCTCTTGCTCTAATGGTCCGTCAATCGTAACCTCGACGTATCCGGCTGGCGAGCTTCACAAGCTGCGTTGCACAGGCCGATTATGCCGACCTTGAGTCCCTCGTCCCCTTGGAGTTTGGGCCCCCGTTCGCGGCAAATGCTTGAGGCATTTCATTCCAGCTTCCCCGTATAAATCGCACCACCGGTCAATGGCCGCGTACCAGTTCATTACGATTTGGCGGTTTGAGCAGCCCATCGAGCGGGTGTGGGAGGCCATCAATGCGGCGGAAGATTATCCGCGCTGGTGGGCCGATATTTTGTATTACCAGTGCCTTACGCCAGAAAATCCGCGTGGCGTTGGTGCGTGCGGCCGCCGGGCCGTTCGCGGCTTCTTGCCGTATTCGCTGCAATATACAACTACTATCACGCGCTGCGAATCACCCAGCGAATTGGCCTATGATGCCGAGGGCGATTTGATCGGTGAGGGCCGTTTTGAGCTGCGAGACATTCGCAGCAAGCCCCACGGAAGCTCTATCCCCAACACCGAAGTCACGATTTATTGGAACGTATCGACGAAGGGCCGCTGGTTGAATCGCCTGGCTCCGCTGCTCAAATGGCTCTTTGCCGCCAATCACCATTACGTCATGCGCCGCGGCGAACGCGGCCTGGCCCTGTGGCTGGAACGCAATCTATGAACTCCGAATCTCCATTGCCGCTTGAAATCGATTGCAGCGCCGTCCAGCAAAAGCTGGTGGCCGGCGAAGATTTTCTCTTGCTCGATTGCCGCGAGCCGGAGGAGTATGCCACAGCCAAAATTGCTCAGGCCAAGCTGCTGCCCATAAGCGAGATAGCTGGCCGCCTGCGCGAACTGGAGCCCCACCGCGGGCGTCCTATTGTCGTGCATTGCCATCACAGTGGCCGTAGCTTGCGGGTCGCCCGCTGGTTACGGGAACAAGGCTTTACCCAAACGCAATACATGGCCGGGGGCATCGACCAGTGGTCGCAAGAAATTGATCCCACGGTGCCGCGTTATTGAGAGGGATCGAGGTATAAAGAGGTCGACAAGTCGAAGCGTCGAAAAGTCTGAACCAGAATCCCTTCGACTTTTGGACGCTTCGACTTTTTGACCCTTCTGCGATTGCGATGGGACCATGTATAATGTCGGCTCGCGCCAGCGTATGCGGTTGTGGCGGAACTGGCAGACGCGCAAGCCTCAGGAGCTTGTTCCCGCAAGGGAGTGGAGGTTCAAATCCTCTCAACCGCACTTTCATGGGCAGGGCCCTTCGCTCACTACCGCCCTGCGCTCGCTCGCCGCCCGGCGAGCGTGCTCGGTTGCTGGTTCAAATCCTCTGCGCCGCACTTTCATCGCAAAATCGGGCCGTCGTCCAGCACGTTCACATGCATGGCCGTCACGTGCGGTTTCTGTAGCTCCGGCATGAATCCGCGCTGTCCGGTGACGCCCACTTCTTTGCCGACATAAGGCTGCAAGTTCACGCCTGGGGCCGGTGTAATGAACGATACCACCTGGTTTGACGGGTCGACCAGCGCGAAGGTTGGCGCATTGGGTCGTTGCGAAATAACCGGCGTCAATTTGCCCACGCTGTCGAACCGATCCGGGTCGTCCGTCGGCAAGACCGAGGGCCGATGGCTGGCCAGCGCGCTGGCCGTAGCACTGCCGGGCTCGCCCAGCAAATCTTGGCGGTGCTTCACGTCTTCAAAACGGGCAATGCGGTTGAGTACCAAGCGAACGCGGCCGCGCTCCAAGGCGGTATCGGCGCTGGGGAGGAGCGCTTCGGCGCGGCGGCGTAAGGCCGTAAATTCCCACATCGACGGATCATCGACGACCATCTGCGAGACTTGAAAATCAATCGCGTTCAACTCGGTCTGAAACGGATCACCCGGCGGCTGCGACGGATCGCTGCTCATTCCGGAGCCTTTGGAGGCTTGCCAATTGGAATCGTGCTTGACAACGCCGCCGGTATCAACGCGGGTCGATGCCGAAGCGGACGATGCGATGATGCCGCTTCCTTTGGGCGCCCACTCGGTTTGCTGCGCGGGATGCATCGCTGCGTCGGTTCCGCCGTGAGAAGCCCCGTCATCGTCGAAAGACGCTGTCCGCCGTGTGGTGCGGTCGCCGTCGTCGTCGTGCGACAATCCAGTGGGCGGATCACGTTCCACAAACTTGCCAAACACCCAGCGGAATTCACCGGAAGGGGGAGCAATTTCGCACCACGATTGTGCCTCGGCCCCGTCGCCCAGTTGCTTGATGTCCATGATTTCCACTTGTTCCCCCTTGTCCAATCGGACTTGATGCACGTCGTGAGCGTTGCTAAAGCGCGTGCCCACAAAGCACATGGCGTGATCTTTCTCGACTACGGCCAAATGGTCGCCCAAGGGCTTGATGGCATCGGCCGGCACCCAACTGAAGCTTCCCTGTGGCGGTCGAATGGCCAACCATCCGCCGGGATCCTGGCGATACACTTCCACCGCTGCGCCCTGCGGCAACTTGTCGGTGGGAAAATAATTTTTTCCTGGTCCGCTGCGAACGTAGACCTCGTTGGAGTTGGTGTAGGCGGTATAGGGGAAATTGTCAGCAGCCGAAGCCCGATCTGCGGCATTCCACACGGAAACCACGGGCAGCAATATGGCGCAAACGATCCAAGCGATGCCGCTGGCAAAGCGCATCGGAACTCTCCTGAAAGAAGGGCGAAAAATCGGGAATACCGTAAGAAAAGCAGTGCCAACCTTGCGATCCGCGGGGTGTACCCAAGGAACCTTGGGACAGGGCGGATGGATTTCCAAGCAGCGAAAACCTGCTCAGGGGCAAGGCTTTTAGCGAAAACGGTTTGCTGCCGCAAGAGCGGTTTCAAATCGCTGCTCCGCGCCTTGCATTCCGCACGGCCGCTGCCGGTGGCAATTTCGTACCAGCCGTCAACTTTGCCATATCGATAAAGACGCTAGCAGCAGCGGTTCGATATGAGTGGACGACAGTGACATCATTTCACACGCCGGCCGTGCATTGCCTACGGCTTACCGCCCATGGAATTCAATCGCAATCAGTTTTTCATGATCGGCGTGTTGTTGGTGCTGCTGGGCGTCCAGTTCCGCCTGGTAGAATCGGCCACGCTGAACGAAAAAACCACCCAATTTCTGGCTGCGCACGCCGGTTCCAGCACGACGGGACTGATGGCGGCTTTGCCGGGTTCCATTCCCCATAAAGTCATCCAGCCGCCGCAATGGCTGGGCTGGGCGCTCATTTCGGTGGGCGCGGTCTGTGTGTTGCACAGCCTGGCGATGAAAAAACCCGGCGGCGGATAACGGGCAATCAGAATTCCGTAATCTCAGACACAGAGCAACCTTGTACCACATACTCTAAACCCGAATACACTACAGATCCGCCAGGCCCTCATCATAATCAGAAAGGAATCTGATGCTCACATCACTCTGCATTCTGCTGGTTTTTTATTATTTCCAAGGCGCCCAGCGGACAACCAGTTCGACATCATAAAAAAGCAGCGGCGGGATATTCGCTGTTCGTCATCGGGGACGGAGCTGGGGGTGGAATCCGCAACCTAACTGCGGTTGCACATTGAAACAGCGAATCGGGCCACCACCATTGTGCCGTTAGCACCCACTCCCAACATCCCCACTTTGCGCCTTACAATTAGAGGGATGTCAGAAGAGACCTGGAAAGCCGTCGAGCAATACTTCGTAAATTTAGTGGTGCGTCCCGATGCGGTGTTGCAAGCCGCCGCCGCTGCCGGCGAAGCGGCCGGCCTGCCACCGATCGCGGTTACCCCCAACCACGGCAAGCTGCTAATGTTGTTGGGCCAGGCCATCGGCGCCAAACGCATTTTAGAAATCGGCACCCTGGCCGGTTACAGCACCATTTGGCTGGGCCGCGCGCTGCAGCCGGGTGGTCGGTTGATTACGCTGGAAGCCGATGCAAAACACGCCGACGTGGCGCGGAAGAATTTCGTCCGCGCCGGCGTATCCGAAGTCATTGAGCTGCGGCTCGGCAAAGCACTGGAGACGTTGCCGCAGTTGTCCGCGGAGCAGCGTGGGCCGTTCGATCTGATCTTCATCGATGCGGATAAAGAAAACAACGCCGAGTATTTTCGTTGGGCGCTGAAATTATCGCGTGTTGGCAGTTTGATTATCGTCGACAACGTCGTGCGTGAAGGCCACGTCATCGAAGCCGCGACCCGTGACAAGAGCGTTCAGGGAGTGCGTCGCTGCAACGAGGCGATGGCCGCCGAACCGCGCGTTTCGGTCACCGCTTTGCAAACCGTGGGCAGTAAAGGATACGATGGTTTTTCCGTGGCACTGGTTACGTCGTAGAGGCGATGGCCGGGCTTCGCAGAGCGTAGCCTTTCGCAGAACACCTTTGCAGAAGGATGCAGTTGCCAGACCGTCGTGTGAGTTGCACCAAAGATGCCGGCGGTAGCGAGCAAATTAACGGCATATTTGCGGAATTCGGTCGGAACGCCGGCGAATTGAATTCGTCTGGGCCACGTTGCCGAACAATAGGACGAGCACCTGAATTGCCCATCCGGTGAAGGCGAATTGTTCCAAACAAAAAACTATCCAGTTTTCTTCATGCGAGGTTGTTTCATGCGTCGGTTTTTATTAGCGATTGTGGCGATTGTGGCATTGGTCGATGTGGCTCCGGTTCGCGCTTCCTGGACGGTGGCGCCGCCGGGAACGGAAAAATCGAAAGAGATCAAGGAGATGAACATCCTGGATCGCCCCAACCGAGTGCTGCATTTTTACGGCGATGCCGTACGGTTGGCCAATCGCCGCCGCGATGCGAAATAACGCGGGCCATTGATTGTTGACCGAATACAAGGGTGTACCGCATGGCACGTTCGGCCAGGCGTGGTTCGGGAGTCACCAAGATCGCAAACGGCCATGCGAATAAGGTGAGAGCGAGGTTCAACCCATCGACGCTGTTTTCAAGTTGCGAGGTCATTGCATGTTTACCGGTCTGCTTGCTTTCGGCGGCTTCGGCGGATTGCTGGGGTTATTGTGTCTCATCCTGTGGATTGTGGCACTGGTCGATTGTTTGAAGAATTCCCGGTTGCAAGGAACGGAAAAACTGATTTGGGTATTGGTGATTATCTTCTTGCCCCTGCTGGGTTCGCTGTTGTATTTCATCATTGGCAAAGGGCAATCGGTTTGATTTATGCCAGTTTGGCTCAGCGTGGTGTCGGTGATTTCGCTGGTGTTGGCCGGCGTGTGCGCCGTGGTGATAGCGATCGATTTACTCACCGGGCATCGCCAACCCATGGCCATCATGAACCTGGTCTGGCCGATCACGGCCCTGTACGGGGGCCCGCTGGCGCTGTGGGCCTATATGCGCATCGGCCGCAGCGGGAGCCGGGGGAGTATGGCAAACATGCAACACGGCGCGCCGGGCAAGGACAGCATGTCTGGAATGCCACCGCAGTTTAGCGCAATGCCCCTTGCCAAAATGCCCAGCATGTGGCGTCCGAAGTGGCAATCGGTAGCCGTGGCTACCACGCACTGCGGCAGCGGCTGCACGGTGGGCGACATGATCGCGGAAACATTTCTATACTTTGTGCCCCTCACGTTGTTTGGCAAGCCGATCTTCGCGGCCTGGGTGGTGGATTACATCTTGGCATTTATCTTCGGCATCGCGTTCCAGTACCTCACCATAAAGCCGATGAAAAACCTGACCTCCGCACAGGCGCTTTTGACGGCGATAAAGATCGATTCGCTGTCCCTCACCGCGTGGCAGGTGGGGATGTACGGGTGGATGGCCAGCATCATTTTTGGAATTGTGGGGCACGATCTGTCTAAGACCGACCCGGTATTTTGGTTCATGATGCAAATTGCGATGTGCGCAGGCTTTTTGACAAGTTATCCGGTAACATGGTGGTTGGTGAGCCGCGGAATTAAAGAAGCGATGTAAAGGGGAAGAGAAATTGCTCAATCGAGCAACGGTTCTACAAAATCATTTGGGAGTAATTGGACCATGCCGCAAAATATCCCAAACCTACAGGGCTTGAACATCAATCTTGATCCTAACGCACTCAACGCGCTGCCGCCGGTGGTACTAGTGTTACTGGGCGTGGTGGTGTTGTTATTTGGGCGATCGCTGTTTTGGGGCTTCATTGCCATCGTCGGATTTCTGCTAGGCATGGCACTGGCGCAGGAATGGCTGGCCGATAAGCCGGAGTGGATTCAAATCCTGGCGGCCATTGGGGCGGGCATACTGGGCGCGGTATTGGGCATACTGATCGAGCGGCTGGCGTTTGCGATAGCGGGATTTTTTGCCGGAGGATATTTCGCCCTGGCGCTAGCGGCGCGGTTGCACGCCGGCGGCGATCCGCACTTATGGATGATCGTGGGCGGGATTATCGGCGCGATTGTAGCTGTTATGGTGATGGATTGGGCCATCATCGTGCTTTCCAGCCTGGCGGGAGCCGCGGCCATTCTGACGCCGTTTCAAACGAAGCTTGACAATCGCACGATGCCCATTGCGTTTTTGGTTCTGGCCGTCATCGGCATTGCATTTCAAGGCCGACGCCTGATGGGACGCCGACGTTTGACGTCGCCACCGGCGAATGCCGCCCCACCTGCCTGAGGCTGCGGCTCCATTCAAGCACGCTTAGCAAGCGGTGGCCGTCGTCCAACGATTGGAAAGCCGCACTCGTTTTTTGCTGATTTGCAAATTGAGCGGCAGCAAAACCGATGAACCATGCAAACAGTTCCTTCCTGACGATCGGTTGCCTCGACGCCATCATGCTTTGCAAAACCATTGGCCCGCAAATTTTACCAATTGTTCCCATTTCGTCTTGTCAGGAGTGATTTTGGTTGAGGCTCTTGACGCTTAAATCGATCCAATTCATAATCAGCCTCACGCCCTTGCGCCCATTCTTTGGATTGCTCTTCTCAGGAAAATTCTTTCGAACCGCATTCTTTTCCGGTTCAGCTTTGGCGTAAGGAAACATGCATGTCTACCGTTGCGTTAGAGGGCGTTGCTGCGCGCCCGGTGGTTAGGGCAGAGGCCGGAGTTCGATCCAGAATTTTACTGATCGATGCCCTGCGTGCCGTAGCGGCCACCACGATTGCGTGGCACCATTTCGCGCAGTATTGGCCGCTTTCAGAATCATCCCAACCGGTGCTGGGCAATGCATTCAGTTGGCTGAACAATCATGCCCGCGCGGCGCAAGTGTTTTTTGTCATCGGCGGTTTTGTGATGGCCCGAAGCATGGCCCACCGACATTGGAACGGGGTGAAAGTGGGCAGTTTCATCGCGTACCGCTATTGCCGGTTGGGATTGCCCTATTTGGCGGTGATTTTGCTGGCGATTGGGGCATGCGCCGTGGGGCGTGGTTTGCTTTCGGACGAATTGATCGGCCCGCCGCCGACACTGCCTCAAGTGTTGGCCCATACGGTGTTTTTGCAAGACATATTGGGGTACGGTTCGCTATCGGCGGGATTATGGTTTGTATGCATCAATTTTCAATTGGGCCTGGTTTACGCCTTGATGCTTTGGATGCGTGACTCGTTGTCTTACCGGCTGAGCGTTCCGTCGAATGTCTGGTGGGTGGACGTGCCGTTAACTGTCGGAATGATTTTGTCTGTTGCGTCTTTATTCTTTTTTAATCTCGACGAGCGGTGGAGCGTGTGGTGCGTTTATTTTTTCTCCGAATTCTTTTTGGGCATATTGGCACAGCTGGCCATCCAGAGCGAATCTGGGCGAAAGTGGTTTTCGTGGTACATTTTGCTGATGGCGGCCGCGATTGCGTTCCAGTGGCGCTGGCGGCTGGTAACCTCGCTGGGCGTGGCGTTGCTGCTCTATTTCAGCGAGTCGCGAGGCATCCGGCAACGGTGGTCGACGAGCGGGATGATTAACAAAGTGGGCCGAATGTCCTACAGTTTGTTTCTGATTCACTTTCCTGTGTTCCTAATCGTGGCCTCTTTATGGATTCGGCTGGAGTGGGATTCACCCTCGCAAACGGTATGCGGATTAGCCATTGCATTTGCGGCGAGCCTGATCGCGGCGGCGGGATTTTACCGGCTCGTGGAAGAATCGGCCTCGCGATTCAGCCGCAGATTCGCCTAACGGCTGGGCGTGGTTTCCGCTGACGATTCCGCCCTCTGTCTTGGCAAATACAAATCGAATCGAGTGCCTCGCCCCGCATGCCTCGCGCACTCTATCCAACCCCGGTGCTGCTCGATCACGGCGAACACCAACGCCAACCCTAGCCCCGTCGGCCGTCCTTCCGCTTTGGTGGTGAAGCCCGGCTCGGAAATCTGCGCACGGACCGCCGGCTTCATTCCCGCTCCGGTATCGCTAATCCGAACACGAACGAATTGCCCAACACGTCCTTCAGGATGGCTCGACAACTCGCCGCAATTGATTTCGACATTTTCCAGTTCCACCCACACTTCGCCCTCTCGCGGCACGGCATCCTCGGCATTCAAAACCAGTTCGAAAATAGCCTGCCCCAACAACAGCTCGTCCCCGTCCACTGCCCAAAGCTGAGGATCAGAACTCAAGTCGAACGAAATCCGTGCATCGGTGCGGGCATCGATTTCCTTCAAGCAATTCGTGGCCAACTCTTCCAAATCGAGCGGCTGGATTTTGCCGGTGCTGCGGCCCGCGTACGAAAACATTTGCAGCCGTTGAACCAGCTCCACGGCATGTTGGGCCGCCGCTTCGACGCGCTCCAGCAGTTCGCGTCTTTCGGACTTCCGCGACGTCATGGCCAAAGCCAGCGACGTGTTGCCCATGACAGAGGTCAACAAGCTGTTCAATTTTTGCGACAATCCCCCGGCCAACCGGCTGAGGGTTTCCATTTTTTGCTGGCGGCGCAACTTTTCTTCGTTTTCCCGCCGCAGCGCTTCGAATTCCAAACGAACGCTGATATCGCGCAGCACCAGGGCGATTCCGAGAAAATCGCCTCGCGAATCGAAAATGGCCGACAGCGTTCCCTCCACCGGCGTGACGCGGCCTTTGCGCGAAACAATGCTGCACCCCGCCGGCAAATCTTCCGCGCGGTTTTCCCGAGAAACTAAATCAATCAGCGCTTGTAGCGGCGCCGCCTGATCGCCAACAGTGATTTTACAAACCGTCATCACCGGCACGCCCGCCGCCTGATCTTTCTCCCAATCGGTCAGCGATTCACCAGCGGCGTTCATCATCCGGACATGCTGCTCCGGATCGATTGTGATAACCGCATCGCCAATGCTATTGTGAACGGCGGCCAGCCACCGCTCTGTTTCTTCCAACTTTTGCTCCACTCGATGCTTGGCGATCGCCATTTCAATGGTCGTGTGCAGTTCTTGCTCCTCGTAAGGTTTCAGCAAGTATCCGAAAGCTTGGGTTTCTCCAGCGCGGGCGACCGTTTCCAGATCGGAAAAGGCCGAAAGATAAACGATGGGAACGCCGCAATAAGAGCGGATTTTTCGGGCGGCCTCGATGCCGTCGAGTTCTCCCTGCAGGTGAATATCCATCAGCACCAGGTCCGGTTTATTCTCCAAGGCTTTTTCCACGGCTTCGCGGGCCGAGGAGGCGATGCCGGATACTTCGTAACCGAACTGCTCCAACTCATTTTGAATCGCCGTGGCGACAAGACGCTCGTCTTCAACCACAAGAATTTGTGTCGCCGACATGACAGCAAGCTCCTTTTAATTTATTTCTGGAAAAGTAACGGTGGCGCCGGTGCCACAGCCATTGGTCCATTGCAATTCACCGGAAAGCTGATCGACCAGGGCCCGCACAATTTGCAGCCCGACACTGGAGCGCTGAGGCGCTTGTTTTGGAGAAAAGCCAATGCCGTTGTCTCGAACCGAGAGGCTGATGCGATCGTCGGCTCGACGAAGTTCCACGCTCACTTCGCCCGATTTACCGTCAGGAAATGCATACTTAAAAGCGTTGCAAACCAACTCGTTGACAATCAGCGCGCAGGGCACCAGCCGATCGATGCCCAGTGCCAGGGCCTCAACCGTGACATGTGGCGTAACCTGGCCACGCCCCACGTAGTAGGACCGGAACAGCTCCTGCACAAGCTTGCCGAAATAATCGGAGATATCGATGCTCGTCAAATTCGCGGCGCCGCACAACCGTTGATGGACGAGCGCAATCGCGCGGATGCGGTGCTGGCATTCCTTAAAAATCTCCTGATTTTCCCGGCCTTGAATTTTGCTGGATTGAATGCTGAGCAGACTGCTGATGATCTGCAGATTGTTTTTTACCCGATGATTCAATTCGCGATTGAGCACTTCTTTTTCCTTGAGCGACAATTCCGTGCTGCCCAGTGCCAGCCGCAGGTTGGCCTCCGACTGGATCAACGCGTCCTCCGCGGCTTGCCGCTCTTTGATCTCGTTAAGCAGCGCTTCGTTTGCGGTGGCTAAGGTGGCGGTGCGCTCCTGGACCCGTGCCTCCAGCACGTCGTTTGCTTCGCGCAGCCGATTTGCAGCCTGCTTGTAACGGTCTTGCAAGTAGCAAATCGAAAGCGCCACCGAGGCGAAAATTACAAACCGCGTTAAATCGGCAAAGTCCAGCAAAATCGAAAAAATGGGCGGAATGATGAAATAATCTACCGCCAATGTCGACAGCGCCGTCGCCAATATCGCCGGCCACTTTCCACACAGCCAGGCCGTGACTACAATCGCCGCAAAGTATAAATCTGTCGGGGCTTCGTGCAGCGGTTCCACATAAAATGTCACCGCCGAGGCAACCGCCACGCTGAGCACGCTGATCGAATACGCCAGAAACCGATGTTTCTGAATGTACCCAGTCACATCGCGGGGGAACCGGGGCATAAAACACCTTGGCGCTGCCAAGCCCGGAACTGGCTTAGTAGGAAAAGATTTGCGTTCCGTGCGGGTTTTCGGCGTTAGCTGCAAAAATCGAAACGTTCGCCCGCTTTGCGCGTATTATAAGCCCCTCATTGCACTATACGCATTTCGCCGCAGATGAGTTCGCTGGGTTTGCCATCGACGCAGTTGCCACATCAATCGGCCACTGCGTTACAAATACATCCCCATGTAGCCGCCCGATTGGTCAGCTTTGGCTTGCAGCGCGGCAATCCGCTTTTTCGCCTGTTCCAAATCGCCGGCGGCGATGTAACGATTGAACTCCACCATCAGGGCGCGGGGCACCGTGTCTTTGAACCAGGCCACGACAGGTTCGGTGAGCCATTCGCAAGTTTCGCGTTCCAATTTGACTTGCAGATGGGCGTGAGCGGCCTGTTGATCGGCTTCGTCGGTAAGCACGGTGCCTTCGAAGCTGAATTCCAGCATGCCTTCGTCCGCCGAATTTGTTAAATGGAAAACGCAATGAGCGTTGTAAACATAGTAGGAATTATGTGAGCCGTGCGTTTCCATAGCCGCCTTGATGTTCTCGCACCGTTGACGGTAACGGGGCGAAGCATCGAGCGGAATTTCCAGCCGCGATATGGAACGCAACGGCAAACAATCGAACGTAATTTCAACGTAACGCTGCATGGTTCAATGCTAAACTCCGCGCGGGCTGCGCCTGCTCCGCAGTAGCGCCTTGCGCCGGCACGGTCCAGCCGACGGCGAGCCAACCATCCTTAGTCACCAACTGCGTCCAGGCGAGTTGGCCCAGCTTGGCCCAACGACCCTTAAGAGTTAAGCCTTCGGATTTTAATTGCTGGGGAAAAATGGGTTCGGCGGCGGGTTCGGTGTCATCGCTGGGCGCTTCGCCCACGCCAAAGAATCGCCGTGGCAGCGTTTTGGTCAGCAGCGTGCTGCGGCGAGTTTTTTCGCGGAGCGAAAGATTAGCCTCGGATTCGCCCGGCGTTGGCAGCGGTTTCACGCCGAATTCGTTGTCGATTCGAGTGACCTTGGCCACGCCATTTTCCAGCGTGAGCTTGTAAGTCACGAAAATTTCGGCCGGATACGGATTGACCACCCGCTTGCCGTTGGAATCCAAATTGGGCTGCGTGGTGGATTTGATGTGCAACGTCAAACGGGCCGTGCCATCGCGAAATTGAATCTCGACCGGCTGCTCGTCGGCGAAGGTCATGCCGCTGTAATTGACCTGCGCGTCGCCTCGTTTCACATCGGCTAAAAACTTCATGACGTCGGCGTAGGAAACCGATTCTCGCGACAAGCCCGCCAAATACCGGTCGAACTGTGCTTGCGTGAGGGTGGCGTTGTAAACAGCACTGGTCAGCGCATCGTAATCAGCCTGGGTCACGGTGAGGCCATTTCGATCTTTCATCAACGATTGGAATTGATCGAGCGGCACCACCAGCGAATTGTCGCGATGATCGGTTGGAGCGGCGGATTCGGCGAGGCACTGCAAATAGTCATTAAACTCAGACTGTTCATACCGCATACTAGCGGCATCGCGCACCGACCGGCGATAGGCGAGGGAGCGAACTTCTCGGCCTGCTTCCACCGCGGCGGTTAAATTATCGACCAGTGATTCATGCAACCGCAGCGAAAGTTGCGTGTCGGCGGCGGCGTCGGGCGGCGGAGTAGTCGCCCCCAATTCGTCAGCGCGGGCTTGCAAGCCCACCACATTCAGCCAATCGCTGGTGGTGCTGAACGAAAGCTGTTGCGGAAACGCCCCGCGCCGTGTGAGCGGGTTTCGGAATTTGTCATCGAACGAACGATTCAAATTGCCCAACATAGTTCCTGTGCGGCTGTCCATGCGATTTTCCAGCCGAGCTTCCGCATGTTCGCCCGCAATGGCTTGCGCTTCGCATTTGCTGGCGTAAACGCGTTTGGTAGCCAGGTGCGTGATCAGGGCGCCGGCGCAAACATCGATGCCATCGATATCGTTATTGGTGCAACACTGGGCGCTGGCCGGATCGGCGGTGAAAGCGGCTTCGTCAAACTCAACACGGTTTTTTCCAGACAATTGCGTCGTGCCGTGACTGAAGACGGTAACGATGCCGTGATAGCCGACGGTTTTGGATTGTGTTTGGCCTGTGAGACCAATTTCGACGACGGCTTTGTCGCGATTGGGCACGAGTTCCGCCCGCACTTGCCCCGTGGTGTGTCCTTTGCCGACGACATCGGTTCCTAAGATCTCGTCTTTGATGGGGGTTTGTTCATCGACATCATCATTGATGCCGGCCACCACGATATTGCTGGAAACTTGGACGAGCAAATTCGATTGCGAGAACTGACTGCGAACCGCGGAGACCAATGCCGGCACCTGTCCCGAAGCGGCGATTCGGTTGAGCAAATCGCCCAATTGTTGCCGATCGAGTTTGGCCGGATCTTTCACCGCTGTTTCCAAACTAGCCGCCAAGGCGTCCAAGTTTTTATCAAAGTCCTCACGAGCTTGTGCATTTTGATAAGCCGCCAACAAATCGGCGAACGGTCGCAACGTGCCGGTCACGCCGCGAAATTGAGGTAGTTCCAATCCCGAATACCCGGAGGTGTAATGATCGGCCAGTGCATCCAGGACTTTGGGATCGGCGTTCAAGTCTTTTCTCAACTGAGTCTGCAAGTCGTCCAAGTTGAGGAACTTGCGCCAAGCTTCGCCGTTGGGACCGGAGGCTTTCAAGTAACGATCCAAGCGCCGCACGGCCGCATCCAATGCCACTTGGTGTTCCATAACATCCGCTTTATCGACCGGCTTGTAGTCGGCTTTGGCCGCTCGAGCCAGGGCTGGTAAGTCGGCCGCTTTGGGTTGCGAAAGCTCCTCGAGCCATGCGGTCAGGGCTTTGCGTGTCGATTGGAATTGCGGCAGCCGCAAGCCGGGCTCGTGCGCTTCGTATTTTTCTAGAATGCTGCGAACCGCATCGCGATCGGCCGCGGCGCCTTTCTTGATTTGTTGTTCGAGTTCCTGGGTGTGCAAATATTTGTCCCAGCCCGCCCCGCTGGCTTGACCAGAGAGCCATGTTTCTTGTTCGGAAATGGCATCCTGAACATCTAGCTGCGAACGAGATTGGGCAGCGACATGGGATAAAACCAGCAAGCTAATTCCAAGCGCTATGGCACCCAGAAAATGTGTGGGCAATCGCATCCGTACGGTTCCTTACAAAAATGGGCAAGGCAGAGTGTGTGCCGTCAATTCATACCACGAAATCCCAGGCCACGCCAACACCCTAATTTGCAACTTTGGAAAAATCAGAACAAACATCCCACTCGATCTGATCGCCAAAAATCCAGATGGAAGCAGTTGAGCGTAATTCGTTCCTGGTCAGAGAGCATCTTGCAGTAAGGGAAAAAATCGGAAAAGTCTGATTATTTTTCTCAAATCGCTTGATTAACCCCCTTGCCGGATTCTATTCATGCTGCCTTAATGTCCCGGATTACCTTTCGGACGCTAGCACAATAGAAAAGCTCGAACCCGCCCATAATGCCCCTGCTGCCAATGCCTGACAGCACCGGCAATCCTTCGAGTGAAATTGATGATAAGCCACTGGCTAGCAGCTGGTTAGTGCAGAGTTTGGCCCGCCTTTGTTGTGCTCGAAGAGTTCACCCAATTATTCCTGGATTGCAATGTAGGGAGGCAGTTTATGGTGACTTTACGCGACGATTTGTGGGGCTGGTTTGGACTGGCTCCGATGGCCATGTGCCTTTGCTTGGCTATTCAGATTGCCAATGCTGAGGACGACTATCCGCCGGCTCCGCTGCCGCCAGTGGTAGCGGCATTGAATGTAGCTGACCAAATAACGGAATCCGCTCCGCCTGCGTCGGTTGCAGCATCAACCGCGGCGGGCACCGTTCCATCAGCGGTAGCCGTTGCTTTGTCGGCATCCAGCACGGTTCCGTCGGGTTCAAGCAGCGCCTCAACGTCTGCGGCTACGACGCCCATTGCAACCGCGGCACCAGCAGCGGTCGAGGCCGCATCGGCAACCGACGCTGCTTCGCTTCCGATAAGTTGGCTGGATAGCTATTCGCAAGCCATGGACCAGGCCAAAGCTGAAAAGAAGTTGATGCTGATTCACTTTTACCGGCCGTCAGACCAAAAACGATCAGAGGCTGCAAACGCCGGCGATTCGGTCGTGAACGTGGAAAAAGCCTTCAACCAACCGGCCATACGCGAAAAACTATCCGGCATGGTGCTCACCAAGCTCCCCATCGACGCGCAAATTACCGTCAAAGGGCAAACCATTCGGCTCCTCGATCACGGTGCTTTTTCCGAATTGCACAAGGGCCCTGGGCTGGCCGTGATTGATCTGGCGCACGAAAAGACCGAATACTGGGGCTATGTTGTCAGCGCGCTACCGTTCACGCCCGGCAAGTATTACCGATTTCATCCCAGCCAGGTGGAAACGTTGGTCAACTTGCCCGAAGGAACGCTGACGCAGCGCAGCATGATTTTCGCGGTCCGGATTCATCCAGAACATCCGGCCAGCACCAACGGAGAATACAATCCGGTGTTGCTCTCGGAGGCGACAGCGCACTCTGACTATCAGGCTCAAATTCATGTGCAGGGACACCAAGGTTGGGGCGAACGGTTTGAGCGCATTCTCGGCAAGCTGTTGGGCCGTGGGGAGCCGGGCACGCCGGTGGAAGTGGTGGCCGAAAGTTGGCCTGACCAAGACCTGATGGATTCCTGCGTCGATTGCGTCAATAGTTGGCGACAATCGCCCGGCCATTGGGAAGCCGTGAGCGCCAAGCAAGCCAGCTACGGCTACGACATCCGCGAAGGGACCAACGGCATTTGGTACGCCACCGGCATCTTCCGCGAAGCGCATTAACCGAGTGAATTTGCTGCCCATGCATTTAGATTAGCGATCGATGCCAAGCCCCGGGGTTGCGGGTACCATCGCCGCGATGGTCCTGGTGCTTTTTTTACTCTTCAATTTTCTACGCCGGGTTGTCGATTTTCCCAGACGCGATGGGTAAATTGATCTCTTCGGCATTCTTTCCTTATCCATCTGGTCGCAACTGCAGCCCGCGGCAGTTTCCACACTTCGGGAGTAATTAATCATGAGCGATATCCTCATCGGCAAAGGCGACAAGCCCGTCACTCTGCTGGCCAAATATGGCAATCGCCACGGCCTGGTCGCCGGCGCCACGGGAACCGGCAAAACCATCACGTTGGAAGTGCTGGCCGAAGGCTTTTCGCGAATGGGCGTCCCCGTGTTCATTTCCGATGTGAAGGGCGATGTTTCCGGCGTCGCGCTGGCCGGCACTCCCAGCGACAAACTCACGCAGCGGGCCGCTCAGGTCGGCGTGCAAAACTTTGCTCCCGAAGCCAGCCCCGTCGTGTTTTGGGATTTGTACGGCAAGTCGGGCCATCCGGTCCGCGCCACCGTCAGCGAAATTGGCCCCACGCTGCTGGCCCGCATTTTCGAACTGAACGATACGCAAGAAGGCGTGTTGCAAATCGTCTTTAAAATGGCCGACGATCGCGGCCTGCTGCTGTTAGATCTGGACGACTTGCGGGCGGTCCTCGGCTTTGTAGCTGAAAACCAAAAAGATATTTCCACGCATTACGGGCTGGTCAGCACGCAGTCGATTTCCGCCATTCAGCGCGCCTTGGTCACGCTGGAGCGCGACGGCGGCGACAGCTTTTTCGGCGAACCGGCGCTGGAGCTGGCCGACATCATGCGCACCGATACGACCGGCCGCGGCATTGTCAACATTCTGGCGGCCGATCAGCTCGTTCTCAAACCACGGCTCTACTCCAGCTCTTTGCTGTGGCTGCTTTCGGAGCTGTTCGAAACGCTGCCCGAAGTCGGCGACATGGACAAACCCAAGCTCGTGTTCTTTTTCGACGAAGCACACCTGCTGTTCAACGATGCCCCGCCCGCTCTGCTGCAGCGCGTAGAGCAAGTCGTGCGGCTCATTCGCTCCAAAGGCGTGGGCGTGTACTTCTGCTCGCAATTCCCCGACGATATGCCCAGCGAAGTCCTCGGCCAACTCGGCAACCGGGTTCAACACGCCCTGCGGGCATACACGCCGCGCGATCAAAAAGCAGTGAAGACGGCCGCCGAAACATTTGTGCCCAACCCGAAGCTCGACGTGGCCCAAGTCATTTCGCAGCTTGGCGTGGGAGAGGCCCTCGTTTCCACATTGCAAGAACAGGCGATTCCCATGCCCGTGGAGCGCACGCTCATCTGTCCCCCGCGCTGCCGCATGGGCGCCATTACCACCGACGAACGCAACGCCGTCCGCGCCCGCAGCCCCGTCGGCACCAAGTACGATACCCGCGTCAACCGCGAATCGGCTTACGAAATGCTGAACGCGCGCAAAGGCGGGGCCGATGGTTCCGCTGCTGCCGCGCCGGCTGGAACCGCTTCCGCCGGCGATTCATCCGCCGGAAAAGCCGCGTCGGGAAAAGCCGCCGCCGGAAAAGCAACGGGTTTTGGCGCCGAGGTCAGCGAAATTCTCTGGGGTTCCGGCCGCCGACAAGGAATGGTGGAAGCGATGGCCAAATCCACCGCCCGCACCGTCGGCAGCCAAGTCGGCCGGCAAATTTTGCGCGGCGTGCTGGGCGGCATCTTCGGCGGCTCGCGGCGATAGACAAGCTTCGCTTTCAACTAGCAACTCCTGGTCTTGCCGCCCGTCGCCAACCTGCCCTTGCATGTGCTACACTTCGCACATGCATCCCCTGCATGATATTTACGTTGACGATCATCAAATCGAGCACGCCTTTCCCGCCGTCATCGAGGTGCCACAAGGCAGCAAAAATAAATACGAGCTCGACAAGGAAACCGGCCTGCTGCGCCTTGACCGCGTGCTCTACAGCGCCGTCCACTACCCGGCCAATTACGGCTTCATTCCCCGCAGCCATTGCGAAGATGGCGACCCGCTCGACGTGCTCGTGCTGGGCCAGGAACCGGTTTATCCACTGACCATTGTTACCGCTCGGGCCATTGGCGTGATGCGGATGCGCGATGAAAAAGGGCTGGACGATAAAATCATTGCCGTCAGCGTCTGCGATCCGGCCGTGGAGGAATACAACGATCGCTCGGAACTCCCCAAGCACACCCTGGTGGAAATCAAACGGTTTTTTGAAGATTACAAAAAGCTGGAACACAAAACCGTGGAAGTGGAAGATATTTTGGGCCCGCCGGAGGCCATCAAGATTATCCGCGAAGCGCTCGACATGTACCGCCGCCTCCGCCGCGGTGAACTTTCTTACAAAAGCAGCGGATTTCGGCTGTAATTTCCAGCCATCGGAGGTACCAGGTAACCACTCGCGGTCGGTCATCGACGCCATGGCGTCGGCTTGGGGATTGATTACGCCGTTTCCTGCTCTTTTAATCCCAGCTCGTCGCGCATTTGCTCGCGGATTTTGTATTTTTGAATTTTGCCGGTCACGGTTTGCGGAAACGCCGTTACGAATTTCACGTACCGAGGGACTTTGTATTTGGCTAGTTTCGCGCGGCAGAAGTCGCGGATTTGGTCGGCGGTGACAATGGTAGCGATCCGCTCCGAAGACTCCGCGTCGCGGCTAAACGGTGGGATGGCGGTTCCTCGTTCCGATCCAATCGCGACGACATCACCCACCTCGGCACAAAATCCGGGCTTCAATTTAATCCACGCGCACAGTTCCTCGCCGAATTTGGCGTCGGGCACGCCCACTACGGAGACCTGTTCCACGGACGGGTGCGTGAACAAAAATTCTTCGATTTCGCGCGGATAAATGTTTTCGCCCCCGCGGATCACCATATCTTTGATGCGGCCGGTGATTTTGTAGTAACCGTCCGGCAGTCGAATTGCCAAATCGCCGGTGTGCAGCCAGCCGTCGGAATCGATGGCTTCGGCTGTGGCGTCGGGATTGTTGTAATAACCCAGCATTACGCAATGGCCGCGGGCGCACAATTCGCCGGGCTGATTGTCGCCCAAGCCAACTGCAGCGCGCTCGCCTACCGGCGCGCGGCTAAGCGAATTTGTATTAACAATTTTCACTTCCAACCCTGGCAGCGGCCGGCCCACGGTTTCGACGCGCAATTCCAGCGGGTCGTCGATCCGGGTTTGCGTGATGATCGGCGAAGCTTCGGTCTGGCCGTAACCAATGGTGATTTCGCGGCAACCCAACGTGTTCACTACCGCCCGCATGGTTTCGATGGGGCACGGACTGCCGGCCATAATTCCCGTGCGGAGCGAATTCAAATTGCGGCCGGCCAACGACGGATCGTGCAATTGAGCGATGAACATTGTGGGCACGCCGTATAGCGACGTGCAACGCTCCTGCTGGATGGCGTCCAGCGTGGCGGCGGGCTCGAACGATTGGGCCGGCACCACCATGGCGGCTCCATAAGTGACAGCCATCAGCGTGCCCAGCACGCAACCAAAGCAGTGATAAAACGGCACGGGAATGCAAATGCGGTCCTGCTCCGTAAGCGCCTGGCATTGGCCGCTGTAGAAAACATTCAGCAGCAAGTTGCGATGGCTTAACATGGCGGCCTTGGGGAAACCTGTGGTGCCCGAGGTGTATTGGATGTTGATCGGATCGGTGGGCCTGAGTTGCGCCGCGGCGGTCCGTACTTGCTCCAGCGGCACGGTGTTGCCCAATGCGAGCAGATGTTGCCAGGAGAGGGCGGCCGGCGGAGGATTACCCGTGAGCGTGATCACGTGGCGCAGATTCGGAAATCCGACAGAGTTCAAGCGCGCCCCCGGCGACTCGCCGGGGGCTAAATGAATGGTCTCCGGGCAAACTTCCGCAAGCATGGCGAAGTAATCGGACGATTTGTAGTGGTCCGTCAAAACCAGCGTGACGGCGTCGCTTTGCCGGAGCACGTATTTCAGCTCGTGAGCGCGATAGGCGGGATTGATTGTCACCAACACAGCGCCAATCCGAGCGGTGGCAAATTGCAGTACGACCCACTCGGGCAAATTTGTGGCCCAAATGGCGACATGCTCGCCGCGGCGGATTCCCAGTGCGCACAAGCCTCTTGCCGCCTGGTCAACCTGATCGGAGAATTGCCGATAATTCCAGCGCAGAGCAAGCTGTGGAAAGACCACCGCATCGCGCTGGCCAAAGCGATGGACCGTGTGCTCCAACACTTGTGGGATTGTCAGGTCTTGAAGCCATAGCGACGGCGTCGCTCCGGACATAGCGGCAACTCCCCAAAAACCACTCGGCACTCCCTGCTTCCCCAGTCTGCAATCGGAAATTTGCAATCAGTAATCCGCAATCGTCCCCTGCATTCTACACTTTGCCTTTTGCTTTCACTTACTCCCGCAGGGGTTCGCTCATCCAAAAGGCCAGCGGCACAAAAATCATCAGGGGCAGCCAGGCGGCCAGCGATGGGTTAATCAAATAGTTGGACCCCAAATACTGACAGCCAAAGATCACCAAATAAAATCCGACGACCAGCGCCACGCACAGCCCGATGGCGAAAAACACGTTCCGATTATATCGCGACAACAACAGCGGCAAACCCAGGAACAATAACACCACATCTAAAACCGGTTGCACCACCCGCGCGTGCATGGCCACACGCACGTCAGACCCTAAGTTGAGGCTGGGGTTGTGCAGACCGGCGACTAATTCCGGCAGCGAGGCGTTTCGCCGCCAATCGTCGGCGCCGGCCAAGTATTCGAAGGTAATGCCGCTGACGACGAAGCAATCGTCGGGCGCCAGCCAGGGGTAATCGTGGGGCGTCAGAATCACGGGTTCGCCATCTAAACTGAGCGTTGGCTTGGAAGCGATCGATTTCGGGAGCGTGACCCCTTTCAGCAAATATCCGTTGGGATGCTCGGTGTTGCACGGCTGATAAAAGGCTTTGGCGGCAGTCAACTGCCTACCGTAATCGTCGAGTTCAGCCGGCAATGCGAAAGCCGGCTTTTCGATGCACTGCTCCTTGGCCACGGTTTGTTTGCCGCGCAGAATGATGCCGGTTTTGTTGTCGGTGCGGGGGATCATGTCGACGGCAGTTTCGCCCTTGAGGTCTTGAGCGAGGCCGGTTCTCAAATGCGAACGGACTGCTGGACTGGCGATGACCACTTCTCTGTTCACGACTGCCAGGGCAGTGAACACGAGGATGGCCGCCACCAACGGTTTAATAATTCGCCACTTGCGAATGCCGGCGGCCTGGAGTGCGGTCATTTCGTTGTAGCGCTGAAATAGCGAGATGGTGAACATGGCGGCAACCAGCGTCAGGATGCCGCTGGTCCGATCAAAAAAGCCGATTGTTTGATAGCCATAATACTCGCCCATGATGGCCCACAGGCTTCCGTGCTCGCCCGCAGCGCGAATGAAAGAGTCCAGATAACCGAACGCATCGATGACGATGTACAGTCCGGCCAAACTGCAAAAGCAGATCAAAAAGTTTTGCAAAAACTGCTGCAACAAATAGCGATCGAGAATGGTCATGGGGGCGGATGGGGAGCAAGTAGTGAGGCGTGAGTTGCCCGAGGGCGCGGTCCGGTGGTTTGGCCTGGGGCCGCTAGGCCGATTCGCGGTCGAGGAACATTCCATCCGTTTGCGGCTTTGCGCCGATTTCGCAGGAAATTCCCTACCCATCGCGTACCGCATACCCGGTCCCAAAAAAATGGTCAAGACCGATCAGGTGCTGTCATCATGATTGCAGCCGAATTCGCCCGAGCTATGATGTCGGTGGATTGGTTTTGGATTAATTCATTGCTTTTGGTCGACTTGGGAACGAAGATTTTTCCGATTCGTCTCTCGCCGCATGGGTGCCGTGTGAAATCGACGCGCAGGCTTTCTGACCCCGCGAACGCATCAAGCAGCCCCTGGCATCGCGGGGTGTCGATATCGGGCAACGCAGTGGCGGACATGGTTTACCCGAAGCGTTGCGTGTGGTGCCATATCGACATGGCTTCGGGATCGGACAAGGAGCACGGTAATCATTCAGCGCTGTGCCAGGATTGTCGTCGACGGCTGGCGCCGCCGGTCAGTGGTTGGTGCTTGCGCTGTGGCGCGCCTTTGGAAGGAATCGCTGCCGAGGCTGACGAGTGCGAGCATTGCGCTGGGGAAGCATTTCCCTGGGAGCGTGTGGTGGCCTTGGGGCGTTATCGGGGAGATTTGAGCCGCGCCATAGTTCGCTGCAAAACGCCTCGAAACGAACCGCTGGCTTTAGCACTGGGCCGTTTGCTGTTTGAGCGCCGCGGCGCAGATTTACAGGAATCAAAGCCCGAGATCGTGGCACCGCTTCCCATGCATTGGCTTCGGCGACTGCGCCGGCGCGTGAACGGACCCGATTTGCTGGCGGAAGCCTTAGCCGCGCAGCTGAAATTGCCGCTGAAAACCGGCGTGCTGAAGCGGCGTCGGCTGACGCCTTTGCAAGTCGACGTGCTGCCCGCCCAGCGGCACATCCATCAACGAAAATCGTTCCGCGTCTGCGCTGGGCGGCAAATCCAGGATCGGCGAGTCCTGTTAGTCGACGATGTATTGACCACCGGCGCCACGGCCGCGGAGGCCGCTCACACCCTGCTAACAGCCGGCGCCGCGGCGGTAACCGTGGCAGCTATCGCCCGCGGAATCGGAGACGATGCCTTGTAAGAAAAATGTGATTGGCGACTGCCAAGTACGAGTCACGCGGCCAATTCCAATTTCCAAACCCGTGTATTGTGGTAGATTAAGCTGATGTCCACCGCTCCGCCTGTTGCCCGCCGACTTCGTCCCCGGCCGCGCACTTTTCGCGGCGTGTTGTTGCGCGGCTTGTCGCTCCTGCTGCCGCCAATTCTGACGATCGTGATTTTGTTATGGGTGGCCAATACCGTGCAGACTTACGTGTTGGAGCCGGTTAAGCTGGCGGCCCGCGAAGTATTGGTGTGGGCCACCGCGGACGTGCGCGAGGAACCGCCGGGCACGGTCCCAAATCAAACGACGCTGCTGTTCGATGGGCAGACGTATACCCGGCTTGCTAGCGGCCAGTATGTGCCGTCCAGGGTGGTCGACTGGCTGCATCAAAACCTGCCTGACGAACCGCTGCCGGCCACCGGTGAAGCTGTCTATCGCCGTTATGTGGAAGCCCGGCAGTTGCAGCCGCAGGTGGTTGTGCCGGTGTTTTTGTGCGTATTTGTGTTGTTGCTTTACGTACTTGGGAAATTTTTGACGAAGCAAATCGGGGGCCTGTTCGATTGGGGCATATTGCGGCTGCCGATGGTGCGGAAAGTATATGCCGCCGTGAAGCAGGTCACCGATTTCGTATTCGGCGAGAATCTCGCCGAAAACTTACCTGCCCATTACAAACGAGTCGTGGCCATCGAATATCCTCGACCCGGTTTGTGGAGCATCGGCCTGGTGATGGGGGAAGCGATCACCGATGTTAGTGCGGCGGTGAAGGAACCGTGCGTCACGGTGATGCTGCCCACTTCGCCCGCGCTGTTCACCGTGAAGCCGGTGATGATTGCACAAAGCAAAACGCACAACGTGAATATGACGATCGACCAGGCGCTTCAGTTCATCATCAGTTGCGGCGTGGTATTGCCGAGCCATCAACTGGCGGTGGGAGCGGCGGGGGCCGTCGATACGGAAAATCCATGAATCGAGCGCTTCGTATTGGAACCCGCGGCAGTGCGTTGGCTATGTGGCAAGCCAATTGGGTTGCCATGCGTTTGGGAGAAATTGGAACGAAGTGCGATGTGGTCCGGATTAGCACCCCGGCCGATCAGCAGCCTGAAGCACCGCTGGAATCCATGGGCGTGCAGGGGGTGTTTACCAAAGAGCTGCAAAAGTGGCTGCTCGATGGGCGCATTGACGTGGCCGTCCACAGTCTCAAAGATTTGCCGACCGAGGTGGTGAGGGGCTTGATTCTGGCGGCGATACCGCAACGGGAATCCCCCTTTGATGTGTTGGTGAGCCGCGAGGGGGAAACGCTCCTCAAATTGCCGCCGGGGGCGCGGCTGGGCACTGGGAGCTTGCGGCGGCGAAGCCAATTGCTGCACGCTCGGCCCGATTTGCACATGGCCGATATCCGAGCGAATGTTGAAACGCGGCTCCAAAAACTACGTGCCGGACAGTACGAGGCGTTGGTCCTGGCGGAGGCGGGGCTGAAGCGATTGAATTTCGCCGAACAAATCACCGAAGTCTTGTCGCCGCGTGTGATGCTCTCGGCGGTCGGTCAAGGAGCGCTGGGTTTGGAAGCTCGCTCAAGCGATCAGGCCACGCGAGATGTTTTATCCAAAATTGATGATTTGGCCTCACATCAATCGGTTTTGGCGGAGCGCACCTTGTTAGCCGCGTTACGCGGGGGATGCTTGGCACCGATCGGCGCTTGGGGACGCGTGGAAGATGACGGCCGCTTGCACTTATCGGCCTGCGTGCTCAGCGCAGATGGAGCAGACCGACTGAGCGTCGACCTGCTGGGCAATGCCGCCGATGCAATTCAAATCGGTCGACAGGCCGCCGAACAATTGTTGGCGGCCGGCGCGGCAAAACTCATCGAGCAATCCAGGAGGCAAGGGTAACCGGTGGTTAAAGGTAGTCCGGCGGCCAGCTTTTGACATTCAACCACATCTGGTTTCACACAGCCATGGCCAATCGACTGACGCCAATTGCGCGCCGCCGAGCACTGCGGCTGGGACTGATCAACGCGGCGGTTTACTCGCTGGGTTATGCGCTGACCACCGGCGCCCTCGTCACCTATTTGGCTCAGGATTTGGGAGCGAAAGGGCGGGGGTTAAGCCTGCTGTTGGCCGCACCCTCCTTGGCAGGGCTGCTGCGGTTATTCACCCCGGCGATCATTGCTTTTTCAGGCAGCACGAAGCGAACCTGCCTGGGAGCATTGGGGACGGGCTACCTGGTGTTGTTGGGTTTGCCGCTGGTCGGTTGGCTGGCGCCGAGTATGCCGCCGGGGATCGCCCTGGCACTACTGATTACCGTCGTCTGTATTTATCAGGTGCTCGATTTTATCGGCTACATTGCGCTCTGGTCCTGGTTTGCAGAACTGGCGCCATTGCGAGTGCGCGGGAATTATTTCGGCTGGCGACAAGTGGTGCAGCTTTGCGTCAGCATTCCGACGGCGCTTGCGGCAGGTTTTTTTGCCGATCATTGGAGCGCGGCCTACAAAAGCGTGCCGAGCATGAAGCTGCTTGGTTACGCCATTCCCAACGCGGTGGGCACAGCCTGCATGTTGGCTTCGCTCGTTCCCTTATGGTTGATGCCCGCGGAAGGCAATGTGCCGAGCTTGGTCGGCATACCGTGGCGTGCGATGCTGACCCCGTTTCGGCAGTGGCAATTTCGTCGGCTGCTTTCGTTTCGGGCTGGACTTTCGATTGCGAACGGCATTTCGCAGGCAGCCGAAAAGTCGTTTCCCAAAAATGTGTTGTTGCTGGGCGTGGGCGACATGACCATCATGCGAAACGTCATGCAAGTGGGTCAGATCGGCGTGTCGCGGTGGGCAGGCCCATTCAGCGATCGCTATGGCAACCGGCCGGTCTTGATCGCTTGCCAATGGATGGTTTCGGTCGCGATGGTGTTTTTTCTAATCGCCTCGCCGGCGCCGGCCTGGCACGCGTGGCTCCTGTTGGGAGCTTGGGCGTTGTGGTCATTTTACGCAGGTCACAATATCTGCTTGCCAAATTTGGCCCTGAAGTTGGCGCCGGCGGAAGAAAAATCGCCCTATGTGGGGGCGCACGAAGCGTTGGCCAGCGTTTGCCATGCGCTGGCCACATTGGCCGGGGGATTTTTGTTCGATTGGCTTGCCGATGCCGACGCTCCGGCCCGCTGGGGTTGGGTCGGAGTGAATCCGTACGTTGCAATTTTCGGCTTGGCACTTGTGTTACGATTGCTGGCTGTGCCTTTGGCGATGGCAATTTTGGAACCCGGAGCCTGGCAATGGCGGCGAATTCTGGGCCAAAACGGCGGCTCCACCCCTGCCAAGCCTGGCGGCACTGCTAGTTAACGGCAATCATGATTAGATAAGGCCTGAACCGCCTTTGAAGAGCTTGATCTCCATCGAATCCCGACGTTCCTGGTCTTCCGCAAAGTGAGCGGGGTCCGAGCGAAATTTGCGGTTTATGAATTGAGGTTCGGTCTTAACACACTTCTCACAAAAGTCGCATGTCAGCGCTTGCATTTTTACGCGGCGAGATTATGATCGGAAGCGCAGGCGAGCGCGCCGCCTCAGTGACTAATCCTGTTATTGTCGCGCAGCTAATTGGAACGATATGATCGCAGCGGGTCAGTGCGGACCGGCATCTCAGGGCAAGCTTTGTGGCAACGCTCGTTGCGGCAAAGAAATGCCGGTAGCCAAAACGGGGTGAGTTCGCATAACAGTTTGCCGCAGTTCTGACTCAGTAGGCAGTGTCAGAACAAAGGCAGTGTCAGAACAAAGGCAGTGTCAGAACAAAGGCAGTGTCAGAACAAAGGCAGTGTCAGAACAAAGGCAGTGTCAGAACAAAGGCAGTGTC
>DATJYL010000221.1 GCA_035499655.1 Pirellulales bacterium | reverse complement strand
ACGCCGGTTCCTAGCAATTCATTAAAGGCACAGGAGAGCCCCACGCCCTCCAAGAAAACAGCGGCTGGCAAATAAAACAATGGGAGAAGGAAATGCCTCGCTCAGACGCCGTGGAGCACAACGGTTTTGGTTTCCGTCATTTCTTGGATTGCGTAGCGTGGCCCCTCTTTCCCCAGCCCGCTCTCCTTCAGACCGCCGTAAGGCATCAAATCAGCTCGCCATTGCGGTCCCCCATTGACGTGTAAATTGCCGCAATCAACTTCGCGGCAAAATTGCATCGCGCGGTCTAAATCTCGAGTGAATATCGCTGCGCTCAGCCCATAGTTTGTGTCGTTGGCCAATCGGATGGCTTCAGCAAAATTGTCGCAAGCAGTGACGGCCACGGCCGGGCCAAATAATTCCTGACAACTGATTCGCATATTGCTTTTCACGTCTGCAACAATGGTCGCTTCATGATGAGTGCCATCGTATCGACCACCGGTTACCAATCGAGCGCCATCACGCACGGCCTCGTCAATCCATTGGTTTATTCGAGCGGCATCTCGTTCGCGAATCATAGGGCCCAGATTTGTCGTCTCATTTAAAGGATTGCCGTACTTCAGGGCATCAACCCTGGGTTGCAACATGTCAATCAAATCACCATAGACCCTTCGCATCACCAATACTCTCTGTGTGGAAATGCATGTTTGGCCAGCGTTTGAATAACCACTGACGGAAATCCCTTGAGCAACATGGTCCAAATCGGAATCATCCATTACGATCAGCGGGCAATTGGAGCCCAGCTCCATCGTCACTCGCTTGAGCCCAGCCAACTTGATAATTTTCTCTCCGATTTCACGACTACCGGTGAAACTTATTTTCCGTACACGCGAATCGGTACACAATGCTTCGCCGAGCGATTCTCCCCCGCCGGTCAAGCACGAAACGACTTGAGGAGGCAATCCGGCTTCTAACAAAATTTCCACAAGCCGAAGTGCGACCAGCGGCGTGTCGCTGGCGGGCTTGAGCACGATGGCATTGCCGGCTGCTAGTGCCGGGCCAACTTTATGACACGGAAGGTTGAGCGGAAAATTGAACGGCGTAATTGCCACCACCACGCCGCAAGGGACACGCAAGGTAAACGCTAATTTCCTGGCACCGTTACTGGCGCCATCCATGGGCAACACTTCCCCGCCAATGCGTTTGGCTTCTTCAGCCGAAAGCTCCATTGTTTCAATAGCCCGCGCAACTTCGACCCTCGATTCACGAATCGGCTTACCTTCTTCCAGCGAAATGGTGCGCGCAAGCTGACCACTTTGCCCGTGCATAAGCTGGGCCGTGGCACGAAGGATCCGAAAGCGCTCGTACCCGGGCAACGCCCGCATCAAACGAGCCCCTTCCAAAGCTGCCGCTAAGGCACGATCTACATCCGCGGTATCAGCTTTGGGCACGGTGTCAACCACCGAACCGTCAAATGGATTGCGCACCTCTATTTGTTGGGGCTTGTCAATCCAGTTCCCGGCAACGAACATTTTCATAACAGATTCTCCGGGTATTCCCTTTTCACCATTATTGAGCGATCTTTTGAGACCGGCTAGGGTAGCGATTTTTATGCGCATTGCATCACTTATCTCTGCAGGCACGGAAATGCTGTATGCGCTCGGATTAGGCGATTCTGTAGTGGCGGTTAGCCACGAATGCGATTGGCCTTTGGAGTGCCTTCGGTTGCCACGAATTACTCGCTCCCATGTGGATGCCACGGCTGGGAGCAGTGAAATCGACGGACAAGTTCGCAGCCTTTTATCGAATGGCAAACCACTTTACGAAATTGACGCGGTGCGCCTGTCTAAATTGCAACCCGACTTGATCGTGACACAGGCTCAATGCGACGTTTGCGCGGTACGATATGCCGACGTGCTAGAAGCCGTGAAAAGCGACCCTCGGTTACGAGATGCCCAAGTGTTTTCTCTCAATCCGCAATCGCTCAATGACGTATTGAAAGACACAATCCGTTTGGGCGAAACAACGGGACTTTCGGCGCAGGCCAAGAAACTAGTGGCCGGCTTGGAACAGCGAATTGACTTAATTCGTTCTACAACATCGGCAATTCCGCGACCGAAGCGACCAAGAGTTGCGATAATCGAGTGGACTGATCCGCTGATGCTAGCCGGGAATTGGGTGCCTGAATTGATCAAAATTGCCGGCGGCAGATGCGAACTAACGTTGCCTGGTGAACATAGCCGCTATCGAACTTGGGAAGAATTATGCCAGTTCGATCCACAGTTGATCGTCGTTTGTCCTTGCGGCTTTGATCAAATCCGTGCACAAGCCGAGGTCGCTACTTTAAGCCAGCGCCACGGCTGGAACTATCTGACAGCCGTTAAAAAGGGAAACGTGTTCGCACTGGATGGCAATGCGTATTTCAATCGGCCTGGGCCACGGCTTGTAGACAGTCTGGAGTTATTAGCCAAACTGGTTCACACCGCTCAATTGTCTCTCTCCTAGGACCTGCGGCTCCCGGTTCAAAACGTCCAATCAAATCCGAAGAAGGGGGAAATGCCGGGGGAAAGTACGCGGGTAGGCGGAGCAGGAAATCCCGTGGGGCCAAGCAATCGCAAGTCCAGATGTTCCTGGTATGTGCGGTTGAAAACGTTGTCGATGCCGGCCACTAAACTCAAATTCTTCGTCCAGTTATAGGAAGTGTGAATATACGTTGTGCAGAACCCGGGAGTAGCTTCCTCAACCGTCTCCGGGGCCCCGGAAAGTATGATCGCGCCTAAACGGTTTTGCGCAGTTACCATCCGCTCACCTACCTCCACTTCCCACTTTTTCTCCTGGGTAGCATCGTGCCAACGGACACCAACCGTACCTTCCAATGGCGGAATCGAGGGCAATGGAGCGCCCAACGAAATATTGTCACCTTGAACATACTTCGACTTTACAAACGGGGTCAACCAGGGCGACCAATCCCAATCAGCCGTGGCTTCATACCCCGTTAAGCTTGCCAACGGGGTATTGATAAAGTTGACCAACTTCGCATCGAAAAAATCCACCACTGCATCACCTTCGAAGGTTACATAGTCAACGATCCAAGCATAAAACCCCGTCACGCTGGCATGAAAATTGTCGTAGTCTGCGCTTAAGCCTAGATCGACCTGAAAGTCTCGTTCCGGTTTCAAAGCAGGGTCGCCAATCACGCGAGTGAACCCGCTCTGAAGCAAGCCAAGGAAGATGCCATCTGCGTAGCGCTCTGTAAGAGTTGGCGGTCGCTGGGCGTAACCATAACCCGCATTCAGCTTCCAGGCATCGTTGAATTTGAACTCATTGGTCACGTAATATGCGTAGAGCACGTTGCTTTGTTGCAATTCGTCGGCATCCAAATTCGTATCAGGTCGAAGCTCGTTCTGATCGGCGCCGGTGTTCACCCAATCGACACGGCCACCCAATGTCGTTTTCCAGCCATCGAGTACCGGTATGCAATATTCAGCGAATAGCCCACCATCGCTGATTTGCCCGAATGGCTGATTGGTGGAAAATGGAGTAACAGGCGGCAAACTAGACCCCATGCTAGTGAGCACGTAATTCTCCTGGAGCATTTGCTCCTCGAAATGGAAGTCGATGCCCATGCGAAGATATTGATTGTCCACGTCACCGTAAAGTGCTACGGCACGCGCGCCGCTGGAAACATTATCGCCGAACGTATTGCCATTCAGCGTGTTTGTTCCGCCGACCTCTTGATCCAGTGCGTACTCCACACGAGTAATCACAGGAAAATTGGGATCGCTTTTGCTGGGAGTAATCGAACCAGTGAATTGCGTGCGATTCCACCAACCTTCCAGTTTAAGCTGGGTCCAAGGCGAATTCGGGTTTTCATCCACAGCTTTAAGTGTTGTACCGAACGTCCCCAGGGTATCGACGTCAAAAAATTGCGCCGCATATTGCACGTTGTTCTGATCCAATCGCAGGAAGCTGCCTTCGATGCGATCGTACTTGCTCGTGCTAACGCCAAATTGAGCCCAAACATCGCCCGTATCGTAACTAGACGGAATCGACAGTCCATTGCCGGCCTCAAAATCGCTGCCCGTACGGTGACCGTAACTGATACGGTAACCGTAATCATCGCTGCCTCCATCGGCCGTGAGACGGCCATAGAGCTGACCACCGTTGGTGTGTATGTCGCCGTTGGCTCGGTAACTGCTTTCCGGCCCATCGTCATAGCGCGGAGTATCCTGAGTAATGATGTCAATAAAACTCAGCCCTGGCCCATAGCGCAAACCATAGGGTCCAGGAATCACGACCACTTCTTGAATCATGCCGGGATCGATTTTGCTAAGCATCGAGTCAAGGTCTTCACGAACCGGAAACCAATAGGCGCCGGTGGCCTGCGCATAAATCTGGCCGAATTCATATCCGCGAACGTTTGGAGCCAACGCCACGGGCGATCGTCGAGTGGTGTTCACACTTTGCACCGAATTGGCAGACTGGAGCAGTCCACCAATGTCGGTAGAAGCGATGGCCTGTGCCTGGCCTTGGCTAACCCCTTGTGCCGGGCCTCCGCCGACTGCGGCCGCCAATTCGGCAATCGAGGTCGTTCCCAGGGTTTCAAATGCCCCAGGAATACTTGGCTGAAATGGCGTAATGGACGGGGGTTGCACGGGTTGCAAGGGCTGCAAGGGCGCTAAAGGTTGCTGCATAGCCGTACGAAATACGCCGTGGTCAAGAAAGATGCCGCCTTCAAGTGAAGAAGGAAAATCAAGCCAAAGCTGTTCGTCGATCGATGGCGCAGGTGGCAAGCCGCGCTGTTCAGAAGCATCAGTAGTGGCTGGCTCAGACGATGTTGATGCTTCGATTAGGAACCGATTTTCCTTTGACTCAATGTTCTCCGTTTCCAAAGCAGTTCCGGGTAATCGAGCTAAATGCACAATCGGTGCGGTAGCGCCATAACGTTGCGTTGCCGGGTTACAAACATCTGTTGCTGACTCGCGCCCGGGAACTTCAATTGAACTGCACAAGTCGACGTCGGTTCCAAAACGAAGTGATGGAGAATTTGCATCGTAAAAAGGATTGAAATCGACTCGCAAACCAATCGAGTCACGGCACCAAGCTGGCATTCGGAGCAGCTCATTTGACGAATATGTTTCATTCTGACGCGGTAATTCGTCCACTGGAGCTGCCTGCTGCCCTGCAATTGTTTGATTTGGTATGGTTTGTATTGCGCTAATGGGTAATTCCCTGATCGTCTGTTTGGGAGCATCGGACGCCGCAATGCGCGCATCATCTGCAAGTACCCTGCTTCCTACAGCAAGGTAGACTAACAGAGCTGCTATCCATGCAGACTCAGTCCAACGCATTCAATGGGTCCGTGGGCAGAAGGCTGTATGCCGAATAAAACCGAATAAGTCGTACAGCCATGATTTAAGGCATAGCCGTTAATATCGTTAAATTCGGTCCTGCCCTGCTTTGCGCTGCAATCTGGCCCGAAAAGGTGCTGCACCCACCGCAATCGTTAAGGTTTAACATTCGTGCGGACCCGAGTCGCAAGAATGCTAGCTAAGCACCTCCAATAGTACGCCAACGGAGATGCTTAAAACCCAATGACAATACCGAATAATTTGGCGAAAACCTCGGTAATTCGTGCTGTTCATTGAAGTTTTTCCCCTTGGCTCTAAGTGTTATCAAGCTATTTAGTTGCAATTTCGATGTTCGCTGCGTAATCTGAAAATGAAATGGCTGGTATGAAAATTCACTTCGCTGATCCCGGTCAACGTTTCAGCAAATCACCCAGGAGTATCGAACGATGGCTCGTCAAACCCAATTGTCATTGCTGTCGTCAATTGCGTTTTACGTCATGCTAAGTGCTATTTCAGAAGTCCCAGCGGACGATTCCGTGATGACGAAAGCACTTTCGACTTCCAGTTCGAGCGAACAGTCAATTAAGCAGGCGCTAAGCGATAAAACATCGTTCGATTTTCGAGGCGTACCCTTGAGCGATGCAATGCAAGCTATCGCCGAGAAACATCACATCCTGATTCAAGTTGACAACACCGCTCTCAAGGCGGCAGGAATTGATCCAACGACTACGCAAGTCACGATGGTCGTTAAAGATATTACGCTTCGTTCGGCCTTGAATCTACTTTTATCGCAATATGAACTTGCCGCACTGATCAAAAACGAAACTCTGCTTTTCACAACCAAAGCCAAGGCAGATTCGATGTTCGAAACACGTCTATATGATGTGCGTGACCTAATTCTGCACGACTATAACTCCACTGGCACTGTCGATTTCGATTCTCTTGTTGACGCTATCAAATCAACCATCAATCCGCAAAGCTGGGATAAAGCGGGCGGTCAAGGATCGGTGGCGACTTTCAGCGACAATGGAGTGTGTGCCCTCATCGTGTGGCAAAATTACGATGGACACGAACAGCTTGAAACTTTGCTGCAAGGGCTTCGGCAGCTTAAACCTCAGCGCGCCGTGAATCAATAGCTTGGGAAAAGAAGCAGCCGCTGCTTTTCAACTCCCATCAACCGGCGCTTTCATTCTGCTTTCTGCGGCGCCAATTCCTCTGCCATGAAGCCGCAGGATTTATGCGCGCCATCGCAAAACGGTTTGTTCTTCGAATGCCCACAACGGCACAAGGCAATGGCAGGTTTGTTTGCGGGAAGTGGAAAAGCCTGACCTTGGTGATCGAGCAGCGCTAATTCGCCTTCGACCAGCAAAGGACCATTCGGACGACAGCGAATAATAATTGGCATGTTTGGATGGCCCCAATGGATTTGAAATAAGCGCCGATGGAACGGCGCGCTGTTGCAAGGAAATGCACTACATGTCTAACGCGCAGCGCTGCCGACCGTCAAGTGGCCCAATTCGATCTTGAACCAGATACTGTTCCAATGTACACTTCACGCCATGCAACTGACGCTTAATCCTACTCATGGAAACCAGATGAAAATCAGTCAAGTGGAAGCGGCTTTGGCCGAACTGCTGGCGGAAACGCTTCGCCGTGGCTTTCACGGAAAAGCCTTGCTGGAACTTGTCATCCAAGACGGCACAATTCAGCATCTTCGCCGGGCCGTGGAAAGGATTGAAAAATAGTATTCGACAGACAGAAGTGGGCCGGTCGCTTGGTAGAGACATCATTGGCAACTGCCTGACAAATTACGGTATCGCACACGAGCCAGCGCCTTAGCGGCGCATGGTTTCCTTACGAGCCCACCGCAGGATTATTCCTGCAGGGCTTTTTTCATTGTTGTGCCGAAAGGAACACCTCATGAACGACTTGTTACAAGAGTATTGCGATTCGCGTGGGCTGGCTTTGAGGGTTGATCGCCAGGCTGGACTGATCCGCGGCATCAAGATTCTGGGTACGCACTCCCGCAATGGACGTGATTACCTGCCTGATGCACTGGCTCGCGCGGTTGGCCTATACGAAGGTGCAAAAGTGAATGTGAACCATCCCAAAGGCCATCCCCTCGCGCCACGAGATTACCAGGAGCGAATTGGGGTAATTCGCAATGTTCAGCATCGCCCGGGCGATGGGCTGTTCGCAGATTTTCATTTTAATCCCAAGCACTATCTCTCTGAGCAATTGATGTGGGATGCCGAGCAAGCTCCAGAAAACGTTGGGTTTTCACACAATGTGCAGGCCCATACACGTCGTCAGGGAGAAATCACTGTGGTTGAAGAAATCTTACAAGTCCACAGTGTCGATCTCGTAGCCGATCCAGCAACCACACGCGGATTGTTCGAAGAATATCCCACAGCTGACCTAGGTTGCGGGAACGCCAATCCTTCCGAGAACGACTGCCTCCAACCTGCATCTCTGGCACACGATAGTCAAAGAATTGCTAAAGCGGATCTTGTGCTTTCATCGTCTGCACTATGTGAGCAGCAATCCGGTGTCCTTGAAAAACGATGTCAAGAACAGGCCACCGAGATATCCAAACTGCGTTTGCAGATTGATCAATTGCAGGCGAAGGAAGCGGTCGAAGAACGGCGATCCGCTGTGCGATCGCTTTTGGCCGAATATTGCTTGCCTGATCCAGATTCGATGGACACCACAACCAAAGCGATCGTGAGCGGCACTTTTTTACAGTCGCTTCTCTCCGCTCCGGATAAACAAACTATGCGCCGGTTAGTGGAACAACATGTGCGATTGCTGGGCAGTGCACACCTTTGGCGCCATGATCCTCGCGTGATCCATCGGCAGCCCCTTTCTAGAGACCAAAATACACTCGATCTGCGCGGTGTATTTGATGCTAAATCATTTGCCCGAGCGATCACCGCGTAGCCGGATTGTTAGATACTGGCAGTTAGTTTTCACCAAAAGATTTCATTAACAAAATCCAACGTTCTATTTCCAAAGGAGATTTTCCGTGAGCATTAAATATCGCGAACTCAAGCGTCGTTACGAATTAGACGGTGCGTCAAAGACCGTCGAACACCTGGCCGAATCAATCCGAGAGAAACATTTGCGGCCGGAAGACTTTAGCATCCGTGATTTGGCAGAGACGTTGGTGCCGGACGGGCATCAATGGGTCCGACTTCTCGACCCGAGCGCAACCAGTGGAGTGAATGTTTTGGAGGCTGCCGACGGTGTCGACGTAAGTGCATTTTTGAATATCACCGGTCAAGTAATTTACTCGAAAATTATGCAGGCATACACCCAGGATGCCTTCGTCATGTCGAGGCTTGTGAATTCGACTCCCACACGATTTGATGGCGAAAAAATTCCCGGTGTGGCAAGCATTGCCGATCAAATTGACGAAGTTCCTCCTGGCATGCCTTATCCAAGTCTGGGTTTTGGGGAAGATTATATTGAAACGCCTTCTACAACCAAACGAGGTTTTATCGTGCCGGTCACAAAGGAGGCCATTTTCTTCGACCGCACGCATCTGGTGCTGTCACGTGCATCAGAAGTGGGAGAAATTTTGGGCCTGAATAAGGAGAAGCGATTGCTTGATCTGCTGATCGGCGTCACCAACAACTACAAATGGCGCGGCGTTAGTTACAATACCTATCAGTCTTCAACTCCCTGGGCAAATGTGGCAACAAGCAATGCACTGGTCGATTGGACTAACGTCGATGCTGCGGAACAGCTTTTTGCCGATATCCTTGATCCCAATACTGGCGAGCCGGTCTTGGTTAGCTCCAACACCGTGTTGGTGATGCCCGCGTATCGCCACGCGGCCCATCGCGTGTTCAATGCTGCGGAAATCACCTATACAGCCACTGGCGCTAATACGGCGACCACGGCTTCCAATCCGTTGGGCAACTACCGCGTGGTGGAAAGCCGGCTGGCGTATCGGCGAATCCTTGCATCAGGCGTGGCTTCCGTCGACGCCCAAAAGTGGTGGTTCATTGGCGATTTCAGCAAGGCATTCGCCTACATGGAAAACTGGCCTATCACAGTCACACAATCGCCACTGGGAAGCGAAGCCGACTTCAGCAGCGATATTGTCGTGCGGTTCAAAGCCAGCGAGCGCGGTGCGGCCGCCGTGATTAATCCACGGTTTGTGGTGAAGAATACTGGTTGAATAATTGCCCATCAGCATCTTTCTGCAGCCCGGTAGGTGTGTCCTGCCACCCGATTGACTGCCCCGCACCTCCGGGTTGCACATTTTTTATTTTTTTCCCGTACTTGACCTCAACAAACTCTCCATTCCATGACCGACCTTGAACAAATCGAAAACATCCGCCAGCTCACTTTGCTACAACTGGCCGACATACGGGCAAACCCCAAACCCACTTACACCATTGACGGACAAACAGTCTCGTGGACTGCCTATGTTCAATCGCTGCAGGAAGCCGTAGATTGGTGCGACGCAAAGCTAATTGGGCTGGCTCCATTTGAAGTGCGGTCGCAAGCGATGACATAATTTCGTTTGTTGGCCATTCGAATATCCAGCTCCTAGTAGTCCTGGGTCGCCTCCTCTGGCTTCAAAGAATTCGTATGGCCGGGAGCCTCAAGGACAACACGCCGATGAAGCAATTCCAGGATCGATTCGAGCAGCTCACCCTCATTGGATTCCAAGAGCAGAGTTGCCTTGGTCAGCAATTCACGGCGGTGGTTCATGGCGCGTGCTGCATCCAGCGCGCCCTGCTGAGTTAGCGAACCTCCGGTGCCAAAGCGGCTGTAAAGTTCGTCGAATTCCGCGGGCGCCCAACCATGAAAGATTTGTGGATAAACCGTCACAACTTCATCGACCGCCGGATTCGTGCGACGGTCGAACAACCGGTGTCGCAGCAATGCCGGATCTTGAAACAACTCTTCTACCGGTACGTTCAAACTTTCCGCCAACCGATGCAGCGTGCGTGGCTGGGGCCGACGACGTCCGGCCAATATCTCCTTGAGTGTGCGATGATTCAATCTGCTGCGAAGCATCAGCTCAGTGAGGGTAAGTCCTTCCCGAGCCATTAAACGACGCAGGTTTTCTGCATGAATGGCGAAGGAACCGTGATAACTATTTATCATGAACGTTGCTCGGGGTTTAAAATTGCACTCGTTCTAATTAGAACAAACGTACACCTATGGATTTTGTCCTGTCAAGTGGTGAAAATGTGCCGTAAATCACACGCTGAGACCCGGAATGTTTGAGTCCAAATTGCCCTACGAGTCCTGTATGATCCATCCTGAGCGTTTGTTGAAACGGTTCCTGCGGTATGTCCAAATTGACACAACTGCTCAAGAAGGCGCGGGAAAATATCCTTCATCGCCAGGTCAATTGGCGCTCGGTAGAATGTTGCTCGAAGAACTCTTCTCCCTGGGCCTGAACGACGGCGTCCAAAATGAATTTGGCATTATCACTGCCACCGTTCCAGCGACCGTGAAGCATGCGACGCCAACCATCGCTTTGAATGCACATTTGGACACTTCACCCGAAACAAGTGGTGCCGAAGTCAAACCACAGGTGGTACGCCAATACGATGGCCGCGATCTCATCTTGACCGGCGATTTGACTAAAGTAATCCGCGTCGCCGAGAATCCGGACCTTCATGGCCTGCTTGGTCGCACCATCATTACCACCGATGGCACCACGTTGCTTGGCGCCGACGACAAAGCAGGTATCGCTGTCATTATGGAATTCGTTTCCCATTTGCAAGAACAGCCTGAAATACTCCACGGTCCCGTGCGCGTGCTGTTCACCTGTGACGAAGAAATTGGCCACGGAGTAGATCATGTTGATTTGCAGCAGATTGATGCTGTGGTTTGCTATACGCTGGATGGCCGCGGTGTAGACGAAATTGATGTGGAAACATTTTCTGCGGACTTGGCGGTGGTAACGCTGCGAGGTGTGAACATCCATCCGTCGATCGGCAAAGGAAAAATGGTGAATGCCGTGCGCGCGGCGGCAGCCTTTATCTCCCGGCTTCCACGTAATGCTTGCTCGCCGGAGTCGACAGACGGCCGCGAGGGCTTTTTGCATCCCTACGCGATTGGCGGCGGCGTGGCTGCGGTAACCCTAAGGATTCTGCTGCGCGATTTCGATACGTCCAAACTCACCGAACTGGCAAATCAGCTACGACAGGCAATTGAACAAACCAAAAACGAATTTCCAGGCTTGGAAGTGGATGTGCAAATCATTCCTCAATATCGCAACATGGCGGAAGGACTACAGCAAGAACCCCGCGCAGTGGCCATGGCTCAACAAGCCTTCGAACGGCTGGGAAGACAACCTAAATTAACCATCATTCGCGGAGGCACCGATGGCTCCCGGCTGACAGAACTCGGGCTTCCGACTCCCAATCTGTCCTGCGGCCAGCATAATCCTCACTCTCCTTTGGAATGGGCATGTTTAGAGGAAATGGAGCTATCCGTGAAGGTGCTTGTAGAACTTGTCCAAGTTTGGGCCGGCATCTAAATAGCTCCTTTCGCGAATCGAAGCGCGGGGGAGTTTGATCTGGCAACGAAAACAGGCTTGGCCGTAAGTTCTGTGGTTCTCACACCAAACAGGACCTTGGAGGCCAAGCCATGGAAGGCAGTATTCAGTTGACGCAC
>DATJYL010000220.1 GCA_035499655.1 Pirellulales bacterium | reverse complement strand
ATGGAAATTCTCGTTTACATCTTGATGGGACTTGGCGTCGTCGCGTTGGTATTGCTTATTTGCTTTTTAGTCAAGCAGCTTTCGCACACAGGTTCCGACGCAGCGTTTCGTGCCCAAAAACCGGAACATTTTTGTTGCGCTTATGACTCTACCGCTTCTAAACATTGCGGTCCTTTGTTGCCGACCTTATTGACGTAGGCACTAACCCGCGTCATCGTCATTTCACTAGCGGGAAACGGTTCATAGAGATAGGTCAATTTCTCTGGATCGTTCATTGTGGGGTCCAGCCAAGCATCGTAATCAGTGGGCGACAAGATAACGGGCAGTCGATCATGGATCGGGGCCATTAACTCATTGGGCGTTGTGGTGAGAATCGCGCAGGATTCTAGCTCTCCCCACCGCTCCCAGATACCAGCGAAGGCGAACGGCTTTCCACCGTTGACCTGAAAATACCAAGGCGCATCGCCTTTAGTTTTCTTCGGTAATTTCTTCCATTCGTAGAAGCCGTCGGCAGGGATTAAGCAGCGGCGTTTTTTGATTGCCGAACGGAACATGGGCTTACTGGCCACGGTTTCGCTCACCGCGTTGATTGGGCAAAACTTAGCATCCTTCGCCCACGATGGCACAAAACCCCATTGCATGCGCAGTAGCTCATTTTCTCCGCTCTCATCTTCTCTAATCACAGGGATTAGATTTGTCGGGCAGATATTGTATTGCTCAAACAATTCAAACGGTTCGCCCCGAACTTCGGCGTCGAATTCGCGCAATAAGTCGTTCAATCGTTCCCGTAGTGTGAATCTGCCGCACATGAGTTAGATCAACGGCGGTATCTCATTGCCGTCTTCCAAAGCTGGCATCAACTTGTCGCCAGCCGGAGTTAGCACCCAATCACCTGATTCGTAGTGAATCAGCCCTAGCGTTGCCAAGTGCTCCAGCACTTCGGGACGTACACCATCTAGGACACAGGGTTCGAGTCCGACGCCAACAAGAGCCTGGCGTAGTTCGTCGTGTGTTGGTTTCATGCTCTTATTGTAGCCAACTAGGGATGCCTGCGGGAGACTCCACTCAAGCCTGGAATCTCTTGCCCCCGCTCAAGCTTCAAATAATATCCCATACCTTTGTCTGTCAAAAGCCACTGGCCATCATCGTTTTTGATTAGCTCCAGCGCCACCAAGCGGTCTAGCGCTGCCCGACTCAGATACGTCGTCTCTAGCTCGTTACCAATGACGCCCAGTGCGTGTTTTAGCTCTTCGTGGTCAGGTTTATAAGTGTTCATGGCATTCCTCAAATTGTCTGCCCAATGAGTACGGGCATCCGGTTAGATCGTGTCATTATTCGATAGTAGTGGGTTGCGGGTTCGGTCAGCATGTAAACATGGTTGCGAACCACAACACATTTTATGCCCTCTTTTATTTGAAACCACAAGCCACGGTCTAATGCCATCGCTGCCACAATGATTGCTGGTTGCGGACGCAAACCTTGCCAGTGGCCCGATTCGATCCACTCTCGATGGCACCACCCGGTATCCGGCAAGGGACTGTTCCCGTTGCGATTGCCCCACTCTAAAATTCGTAACTGATTGTCCAGATACACGGGGAGCAAGCGTCGCATGTTCCGGTAGAGAAATTGAATCTCCCGCCCAGCGCCAACGTCACGTTGCGCAAACCGATCCGCTAAGCGATGTTTTTTAATCATCGCATCGGGTATTTCGTGGATCGGCACGGCAATGCCAAGGCACATAATTTGTCACCTAGAAACACGTCTTTCCTGCAATGTCGCACACTTCGTAATTGTTGGCCGGGTCGCCATACAGTTGCGTGAGCGGCAGCGTGGCGGCGCTGCGCAACGTAAACCGTCCGACCCGCTGATTGATTAGCCGCTTGGCATCGGCCAGCCGTTGCTGTTGCTCCGTTGGTTGGTCGAATAGGCCACGTTGAAAGCAGCGGCGGCTGGACAGCCGCTCTGCCAGAACGTGCATATAGGCCAGCGTTTTGCCCCGTCCCATTTGTTCCCACATTTGCAGCGTGGCCGTCACGATTTGCCCATAATCTGCTGTTGCCGAAGGAAGGCTGGCACGTAGGGCCGCAGCGCTGGCATCTTTGAATTCGACGGCTAGGGCGATTTGCTCACAGAAAACTAGGTGGAAGTCCAGGGCCTCAATCAGCCGCTCTACATTCCGAACGATCCACGATTCGCACAGCCCAGGATCGGCAGTTGCTTTGCCAACACTTCCGCCACGGGAGAGAACCTTATGCGGTAGCCGTGTTGTGCTGATTTCCGTCACGGGGTTGCCGTTCAATTCCCACCATAAACTTTCGCCCGTTTTCGTGAGTAACCGGCGGATCAACCGCCGATCCGCATGGGCGAAGTCGGCACAAGTTTTAATGCCGTAGGCTTCTAGCTTGCGAGCGCTACGGCGTGCAATCCCCGTAATTTCATCCACCGACCTATCAATTAGCAACTCGGCTATCTGTTCATTGCTGGTAGCAGTCCAGCAACCGAATGGTTTGGCATTGTCGGACGCCAGCTTGGCGAGTGAGCGTGTTTTGGAAATGCCAATCGTTACCGGAATTCCAACGTCGCGGAGAATCTGTTGCTGCAATGGCCGTGGATCGACACCGCTGGCGTCGAAAAACATTTCGTCAATGCTGTAGTATTCGACGGTGGGGCTGACTGTGTGCAGCACGTCCAGCATCCGACGTGACAAACATTCATACCATTCAAAATCCCGTTTCACAAAAACAGCATGGGGACACAGCGGGCGGGCTTCCCAGATTGGCATTCCCACCGTGATTCCCTTGCGTTTCAATTCGTAGCTCCGGGCGATAACGCAAGCGCCTTGATTGCTCAGCACGCCTACAGGCAGCTTGTGCAAGTGCGGATACCGCACCCGTTCGGCGGAAACGTAAAAACAATCGGCGTCAGCATGGGCAATTGGCATATAGTGTAAATAAGTACACTATAGCTCTGGGCCTGTCAATTATCTTTTAGGCCGCGCCGCCGGCTCGAACGCCGGTAGCTTATTTGCAGTCCAATTATCGCGGCGGCATCGACGGTTTAATGGGCCGTGGCGGCTGAATGTGATCCGGTCTAGGTTGCGGCTTAGGCTGTGGCTGTGGTTGTGAGGCCATTTGATTCTCCGTGGGGCGATTTCGATTGTACCTTATCCCGCTTCGCATAGATTGCGTTTGGGCATCGTGGCAACGCTTCCCATAGTCAGGCCTGCGCTCGAATCGGCGCATTCTATCACCACCTTTTGACAACCGATGGGTGGGGGCGCAAAATAACGGCTACTTATTCCGATTCTGGTGTAACTTTCGGAGGTACTGTAATGCGCCAGGTCACTGTTTTGTTGGTTGTAATTCTCGTCTGTACCGAAGTGACCGCCGCGAAGACCGAATACGTCACTGTCAGTTTGGGACAGGTCGCAAATGAGTTAAACAACCGCATCCCGAATATGCCGGAGGGAATGCAGACTCTTGGAGGTGTTCCGTTCGATCTTCTGCCTAAGATGGGCAAAAATTCATGGAACGCGGCTGTTGGCACGACCGTTGGCATACGAAGCACGCAAACGATGGTTTTACCGGTCAACATCTACGGTGCGACCGCGGTAGATACCTTAATTAACACATCGCAAGGTGTTGCTGAGGCAACCACAGTTTCTCTGACCTTTGTGTGCTCCGATGGCACGACCCACACTTCACGGCTAAAGGAAGGCGAAGACATCCGCGATTGGTATGACGGCGAATACGTCAACGCGATTAACGAAAAATCAACGGTGCGGGTATTTGATGGTGTTGCAGCCGCCGAAGGCGCGCCGCATGGTCGAATTGATATGCAGACAGTTGCTCTGCCAAAGGAATTCGCCAGCCGAACTTTGGCCTACATCATACTCATCGACACGGGTGTCACCGGTAACGGCGATGTGCAATATAGTAAAAGTGTACTTGCGCAGCGGGCGTTCATCAACGGCGTGACTGTATCGACAGAAGGCAACGCTGGGGCGCAAGCAACGAATACTAAGCAAGACGAACCCTCGCAAACTACAACTAACAACAACAAGGCAGACGAGGGCAAGATCGCGAATGGAGCGGCCAATCAGGCCCCGAAAGCGGATCAATCGAAGAACTTGAGAGGCAGTAAAGGGGGTGTGAAAACGGCACCATTCGACGCCGAAGGATTGGATCGAATCGAACGAGTTATTTCGGAGATTGGGAGCCCGGCTGGCATGGCTTACAAGGATGCACCGCTCGACAAACAAAAGCAGGCCATAAAGATTGCTTCTGAATTCGAAAGTAAAATTGCCGGCCTGTCAAAGCAGCAGACGACAGTCGATGCGGATTGTTTCAAAGCTTTGTTAAAACTGTTGAACAATTCGGCGGATGCTGCACAAATGGCAAACGATCATTCTGACAAACCGATCGACAACTCCGATCTAGTGCAGCGCTACAGCGATTCACCACATGGCCACGGGGTTATCCGGCTTTACAATGCATCACCGATTGATGCTCGGCAAGCGGCCTGCGATATAATTACAAAGCGCAACGCACAGTTTGAAAGTCTGAGCGGACAAATCACATTGCTTCGCGCACAGTGCACCAAAGAAATACTCAAGGTGCTGACTGATTGATTGAAAGCATGCGCTCCATAAGGAAATCAGCGCTTGCGATGTCAAATCATTGAAAATCTGTAATTTTCTCAAAGCCGGTATAGTACTAGTAATTGCGCTCCGTGCGCAGTGCAATGGTTGGTGGATAAGAAAGCTGGTAAATCGCTGCGCATGGTGGGTGAAGTAGCCCTTAGCACGCCGCGATGTGCGCGATGGCGAGAATGACGAGTGATAAAAACACGAATATGCTTAATGACCGATGCAAAACTTGCTGCGAATCGCCGCAATAGTTTTTTCAAACAACATGGTGGGCGCGCACCAGACCACTACCGATGTCAGACGATCCTCAAGCGCACCGGTGAGCGCTGCAAGTGGTGGCGCTGTCGGTTTAGCAAATACTGCTATCGGCATGGTGGCCGTCGTTCGCGCGGCAGGGGTCGTAACAACTACAAGCCGACGCCTATCTACAATGGTCGAATAAGTGTACTGCAAGGTCGTAAAATGCCACCTATCTACCGACGCTATCTAAAATCGACATTAAGTGAAGCGGTTCGTGACCTATGTGCAATGCCACCACACGAACAGCTACAGCTATTTGAAGAATTGGCCTTGATGCGCGATGCTGCTGGGCAGTCGGTAGCATTATATAGCATCGTACGTGAAGTGGCTGATGCCAGGCCGGACGACATCGAGGCTCGTCAACACGTCATTGATGTTGCCTCGATTATGTCGAGTGCGCTAATGCAAGTGGCAAAAGTTGTTGATCGTGCCGCTGCGGTCAATGCGAATGCAAAAGATAAAATCAGTTTGTATACACTACAGCATTTCGTCGATCAGCTAGTGGTAATTGCGCATGAGACCTGGGGCGACGATCCGCGCGTGGAGCAGTTTCGCATTGCAGTCCGTGATCGTGTGAAGATTCCACAAATTAGCACGCCGACGGTGTCGGATGAAGATGTAGCGGCGATGGTTGCCAGCGTGCCTGAATGCCATTTAGCATAGCTTCCCCATTCTATCGACAGTCTAACAAACTCTCTCGCATTGCCCAGTCAGAAAAGTAGTCTGTCAGTATCGGGCACATAGCAAGATGCCGGTTGGAGCACTTCTCTAATTGGCGGCTGGCGTGCAGAGGTTACTACCTCCACCTCAAGCGCAGATCGCCGTGCGGAAATCTGATCGCACGTGCGCGCTACATCTACGAGTGACGCATGGAATCGGTATTTGCCAGACTTGTCGGTAGAGAATCTGTATGTAGTTATACGTGCGCTCAAATCCGATTCTTTGCTCAAACGTGACAATCGGGATTTTTTTGCTTGAAGAGTAGAGTATTTATATGCACCGTTTATTGCCATTGTTTGCTTACAGATTGAAAGGAAACGCCATGATCGACATTACCCAAGAGCAATTGCTAACATTCCCCGACGCGGCCCGGCTGTTGCCGGGTAATGTGCACGTTTCAACCCTGCACCGCTGGCGGCTCCGCGGCATTAAAGGCATCAAACTGGAGACCGCAGTAGTTGGAGGTCGACGTTACACGAGCCGCGAAGCCCTATCTCAATTCTCCGCGGCTGTCACTGCTGCCCGTGATGGGTTGCCGCCACCGATCCGCACGCCGCACCAACGAGATAAGGCGATCAAACAGGCCGAGCGGGACTTGGAAAAGGCTGGAATATGAATCGCAGGGGGTGAGTCGGGTTCCCGGCGGGAAGCTATTGCCTTCGCTTGGGTTCAAGAATCCATCGTTCCAATTAAATACACCCTACGCCAAATCACTGTGCGCGTCGTGGAAAAGCTATACACCTCAAATAAATTGTATCCCATGTTCTCTGAAAGCACTCCCACGTTAGCCGGTATATTGCCCCATCATCTTGCCGAGCTGCGCAAAAGCGGCTTGAGCGATTCGATCATTGTCGCTGCCGGCATCCAGAGTGTAGCCAACCCTCAACGATTGGAAGCGATTCTCGGTAGGCGAAAAATGCCCAAGCGAATGGCCCCGGCACTAGTGTTCCCGTTCGTCAGCGCAGAAGGGCAAAATGGATACTGCCGTATTAAGCCCGACAACCCGCGACGGAAGGGCGAAAGAGTAGTCAAATACGAATCGCCGATAGGACGAGCGAACGAAATCTACCTTCCACCGGGCGTGGCCGAGGTGCTCAATAGGCCCGATGCGGAATTGCTGTTGACGGAAGGCGAGAAAAAATCGCTCAAGGCCACGCAAGAGGGATTCCCGTGCATCGGGTTGGTTGGCGTGTACGGTTGGAAAGATGGCAAAAGTGAGCGAATGTTGCCCTCGCTGGAACGAATCGACTGGCGCGGCCGGCAAGTGCGGATCGTATTCGACAGCGACGTTGCAGATAATCCCCAAGTTGTTGACGCCGAATCGCGGCTGGCAAAACATCTTTCCGACCGCGGCGCGATTGTTCGCGTGGCGCGCTTGCCCGCCGGGCAGCAGGGACCGGAGGGCAAACCGGCTAAGGTTGGGCTGGATGATTATCTCGTCGCACATAGCGCGGTGGAACTGCGAAAACTATTGGACGAATCGCAGGAGCCGGAGCCGATCAGCGCGTCGGAAATGAAAGCCGCGGCCCGCGAAATCGACCCCGCTGACGAAGCAAAGGCGTTTCTTGATGCATCCGTTACAGACGGTGTTCCGAAATTGCGATATTGGCGCGGCTCATTCATCGCGTGGCGCAAACAACGCTATTGTGATATTCCGTTTGGGGAAGCGCGCGCGTATTTGATTCGATCGCTGAACAACACCTACTGCCGGCTACCATGCCACATAACCAATAACGTAATGGACCAATTGAAGGCGCAGGCAATGCTGTCGAGCGACGTAGAACCGCCCACGTGGATCGGAGAGGGAGAGCCGCCGCGCAATTGGCCGGCTGACGAATTGCTGGTCGCAAAAAACGCGCTGGTGCATTTGCCATCGTTGCTACGGGGCGAAGATTGTGCCATCGACCCGACGCCGCGGTTATTTTCCACGGTAGCATTGGAGTATGATTTTCGCATCGACGCCGCGCGGCCCGATGGCTGGCTGGCATTTCTACAGCAATTATGGCTCGACGATCCACAATCCATTGATACACTGCAAGAGTGGTTCGGGTATTGCCTGACATGCGACACCCGGCAGCAAAAGATGTTGCTGCTGATCGGCCCCAAGCGAAGTGGCAAGG
>DATJYL010000219.1 GCA_035499655.1 Pirellulales bacterium | reverse complement strand
CAGGGTGTTTGGCGCGGTTCATTACCAGTAGTTTTTACAAACCGGATCGTCTCCCCGATCGCTTCTTCAAATTGATGAAGGGCGTTGATCGACCGCTGCGCCTTCGGTGGCAATCCGGTTTACCCAGCGATAAGGTCACGCGCCGGTGGTCGTTGGAAGTGCCGGAGATATTTGCCCGACGCGTGGTGAAGAATCACGCATGGGCGGAACAATTAATGTTCCGTCGTGATGCCGTATTTGACCGTTGGGTATCGAAGCGGTTTGTTACGTCCGGCGACATTTTTTGGGGTTTCCAAGGAAGTTGCCTGGAAAGTTTGCGGTCCGCACGCAGTCACGGCCTGGTGGCGGTGTGTGAATTCGCAACAGCGCATGTCACGCGTGCGATTCGCGTGCTTTCGGAGGAAGCAAAGCGTCATCCGGAATGGGCGGATTCGATCAGCAATTTCTGTTTCCCGAACTGGTATCGAGAGCGTTTGGAACAGGAGCCACACTCGGCTTCGATCTGTGTTGCCGCCAGTCAATTCACTCGCGACTCGTTGCTAGAAGTGGGCGTGCCGGACGATAAAATCTGCCTGCTTCCCTTGGGCGTTGACCTGACCCAGTTCACGCCAATCCAACGGCCGTTGGACGGACCTTTCCGCATTTTGTTCGTCGGAGGCATCGGGCAACGCAAAGGAATCAAATACTTGCTAGAAGCGTATCGCCGGATCCGCGCGCCGAGCACCGAATTGGTCCTGGTTGGACCAGTATGCGGTTCAGGCCGCGCGCTAAGAAGTTATGATGGGCTATTCACGAATTTGGGTCGCCTCGATCAGGCTCAAGTGGTTGAACAGATGCGGCGGTGTCATGTGCTTGTGCTCCCTTCCGTCTTCGAAGGTTTCGGCCTGGTCATTCCCGAGGCGATGGCCACCGGCATGCCGGTAATTGCCAGTCGGCACTCAACGGGGCCAGAAATCATCAGCAATGGCGAAAATGGATATGTCCTTGAACATGACGACATCGACGGATTGGCTAAGAAGTTGCAATGGCTGGCGGAACACCGTCGGCAGTGCATTGACATGGGGAAATCGGCGATCCAGGCAGCTGCCAAAGTATCATGGGAAGCCCATCAGCAACGACTTAATGAAATTCTAACGATGGTGCAATTCAGGCTGAAGAATCTGGAACTACCGCTGCCTGTTAGAACACAGGCTGTGAGCGAAGATTGATGAATTGGCTGGCACCGCCGTCGAAATTGCCGCGGACTTTCGCAGCGCGCTCTGTGCTAGGGTGAATTCCGAAGCGAAATGAACAACATTACCAATTTCAGCGCGATTGCATTAAGCATTGGAGTCGCTATCGCACTGCTGTACGACATTCGGCATAGCATTTTGCGACTTATTTCAGCCCGAAATGTGGCCCTGTTAACCATCGTCGTCTGGTATGCTGCTGACGCTTCGTGGATATCAGACGAAATGCAGAAGTATACTCAGAGCCAGTATAACAAGGCAGTCCTGTGCGTTGCATTGGCAATCATTTCGTTTCTGTTTGTTTATTATCGTGTCAAGGGCGGCCTGTTCGATGATTTTGCAAAGAGGTTGGGCAGTTTAGAGAATCCCAACATGCTTTGGATTTTATTTTTGGTCGCCTTAGCGATCGGAATGTTACCGCTGGTGACCATCGCACAAGGCGATTTGACGCTGGTCGTGGCAGCGGCATTCCGCGCTGGCAAACGATTCTCAGGGATGTTTGATCGCGGCCGATATGGCGGTCTGCGCGATGCTTTTTTGGAGCTGCAAATGTTTCTCAAGGCAGCGATTCCGTTAGCCGCTGTTATCATTTTAGATCGTCGACAAAGCCTATCTCGGAAAGTCTGCTGCGTCCTGTTTTGCCTGTGGATGTTTGGGCGCGCCGCGACCGGCGGTACTCGTTCTGAAATGGTAGTCGTTGTGATGCCAATACTCGCGGTGATCTACTTCAAGTTGTCGCCATCATTTAAGCGCTTAGCGATCATGGTGGGTTTGCCCATCGTTGCGGCGATAGGAGTTGTCTGGGCCGAGGCAGTGGTTGTCACGCGCCAGCAAGGAAATTTCGATTGGTCGGCAGCATCCTCTGCGAACGTGACTGGCTTCGAAATGTTTAGTGAGTTGTTGTACCTTTCTAACCACGTTCCCGACCCACTGGATTATCAGTTTGGTCAAACCTATTTCGACCAACTTGTAAATCCGATCCCCCGTTTCATTTGGCCCGATAAACCCGTGTCCGATGCCGGATTGCTGTTGGCTCAGGCCAAAGGAGAAGTTGCAGCAAAAACTGGGGAGGCCTATTTAACGCGCTCGCCCGGCTTGATCGGTGAAATGTATTGGAATTTTGGCTGGTTAGGAATCGTCGTCTTGAGCGGGATGGCAGGGTACGCACTTAAATCGTGGGACCGTTTGATCCAGATCCAACCCAATTCTCCCGTTTCCTTCGTGATTTTTGCCGCCGGCTTGGGCCTTATCTTCCTCAGCGGCCGTTCGTTTACCATGCCCATCTATTATGGAATGTTAGCCTTGTATGTTCTTGTGTGGTGGCTACCCAAACAATTGAGTCCATCCAATTTGGTCCGCACAGAGGTGCAAAGCCTGCTGACTTCGAGCGGCCGATGAAATCCTGCAATGTTGGGCCTCAATTGAAATTCTACAAACTGGAATTCGGGCTTGCGAAACGTGAATAAGATCACCGCACCGGATGGTCGAACAAATCGAGGAGGGCCAGCGAGTAAGCGCATTCGATTATCGTTTTTGACCGTTATGCCGTCGCCATACATGCAGGATCTTTTCCAGGCCATGGCTGTCGACTCGCGATTCGAGCTGCGGGTGCATTACCTGGAAATGGCGGCGCCTGATACCTATTGGGACCAAGCGTCGCTACCCGATTACGCTGAAGTGTTACCCGGTAAATGGTTTTGGCTGATGGGCGGTCGTATTCATGTAAATCCCCAAGCAGCTCAGCGAATACTCACCCATCGGCCCGAGGTGATTGTGGTTACCGGATATTCGGGAATTACCAATCAATTAGTCATGCGCGCGTTGCGGCGTCGAAAGATCCCTTGGATTTTCTACGGTGAACGGCCGGGTCTGAAGCGCCGAGGAGTCCTTGGCCAAGCTCTGCGTGCTGTGGCACGGCACCCGGCGGTACGTTGGCCCTCAGCTATTGCTGCTGTTGGTACCAGTGCGGTAGCACAATATCAAGTTTTAGCTCCCGCGCATTGTCCCGTGGAAAACATTCCATACTGCTGCAATTTGCAGCCGTTTCTCAGCATTGACCGCGGGCTACGGTTCGAAGGTCCAATCCGTTTTTTGTATTGTGGGCAGTTGATCGAGCGTAAAGGAGTGGATTTGTTATTGGATGCTTATCTAAAGTTATCCAGAGGTTGTTCGTCAACCACGTTGACGTTTGTCGGAGAAGGCCCGCTTCGTGATGAATTGTCGCGCCGCGTGCCCGGCGATCTGCAAGAGAGAATTCATTTCGCGGGGTTTCAACCCGTAAACCAATTGCCGAAGTGGTTCGCCAACAGTGATGTGCTCGTGCTTCCCTCAAGACACGATGGTTGGGGCGTCGTTGTCAATCAGGCGATAGCAGCGGGGCTCGCAGTCGTGTGCTCCGATGCCGTGGGCGCCGCCAAGGATCTTGTGGAAGATGGCCAAAGCGGATTGATATTTCCCGCCGGGGATGGTTCGGCATTGGCGAATTGTATGGCACAGTTGGCGAGCGACCCGGAGAAGGTCAAATGCATGGGTAGCTGTTCTCGCGAGTTGGCCGCAGCCTGGACTCCAGAACAAGCCGTCGAGCGCTGGTACAACATATGCAGCCAAGTGGTTGTCAATTGCCAGCACGAGATGTGCCAAGCATGAGCCAGGCGAATTCCAAAACTGCCTTAGCCATGACCACGTCAAAAGTGCTCGGCTACCACGGTGTTGGTCGCGTGTCAGGTAATAAAAAAGAGAGTTTGCACGTTCTACTCGCTTCTGCGTCATCTGGTTCGCAAGGGGGTGGAGAACTGTACATGGCCGGATTGGCAAAGCAGTTGGTTGCGGAAGGCCATCAAATCGATCTCGTTCTGTCGGACCACCCGCGCATGGACGGCTTGGCAGATATGATCGGCGCCGAGATTCGCGTGCATCGGATTCCCTATGTCAATTCGTACGATCGCAAACTTCGCGTGTTCGGCGCCGTATTTAGCCGACGGACTGTGGCAACGATGACCAAAGTGTTTCAAACCATCAGGCCCGACATCATCCACATCAACAAGCAAAACGTGGAAGACGGATTAGATCTTATCCTGGCAGCGCGGCGCTCCGGGTTTCCGCATGTAAGTACGATCCATATTACGCATAGCATGCAGTCGCTCAACGCCGTCGCGGGCAGGTTACGCGATGCTTTGACGCGGCGCCAGCTCCGGACCACAGGTAGCCACTATTTGACGACTGCCGATGCGGGCCGAGTGGAATTGTCGAAGTATCTGCAAAGCCAGGAGCATGCTGCGACGATCCACCTGGTACGGAATGGCGTTGCGCCGGCACCCACGGCAGATCGCGCGGCAATCCGCCAAGAGTGGAACTGTGGACCGCGCGACATCGTTCTCGGCTGCGTGGCGCGGATCGAGCGCCAGAAGAACCCCTTGTTTCTTGTCGAGCTGCTGAGTCGGATGCCAGAAAATGTTCGAGTCATTTGGGTGGGCGATGGCCGAATGCGCGGCGAGCTCGAGTCGGCCGCATCAAGGTATGGCGTCAGCAATCGGCTGCGAATCGAAGGCTGGCGGTCGGATGCCAGAGTCCGCATGGCCGGATTCGATGTGTTTGTACTTCCTTCAGAGTACGAAGGGTTTCCGTTTGCAGCGCTCGAAGCAATGGCAGCTGGCTTGCCTTGCGTCGTTTCCGATGCCGATGGCATACGGGAAGCAATTATCGATGGCGAAAATGGCCGATTGCTACCGCCCAGTGACATGGTCGCCTGGGTGGCGGCCATCGAACAGGCGGTGGCTGATCCACCATTACGAGCGCGCTGGGGCGCTGCCGCGTTGCGACGATATCAACAGCATTTCAGCTTGGAAGCCATGGCGTGCGGCACCGCGGCTGTATATCGCAAGGTCATCGCGCAGTTCCGTTCCAGATGAGCGTTCGTATGCCAACTATTGCCCTCACCACGGCGAACCGATCCGCTGTCGTGTCGTCAACCTTAGATGTGGTACACGTGATTCCTTATATGCATCCGCGCGCCGGAGGGCCCCCCGTAGTGGTCGATCGCTTGTGCCGAAAGCTTTCTGAGCGCGGCTGGACGAACCATGTGATGAGCACCAACACTTTTGCTGATGCCGGTGATGTATCCTGGCTCGATCGCTATGGCGATGGTTATTCACTCGAGATATTCCCTAGCCGCGGACCTGGCAGCTACAGTTTCAGTCGCGCGCTTTCGAAGTCGATTGACAGGTTTGTTGCCGGCGCGCGGCTTGTTCACCTGCACACGGCCTGGACGCATCCTACTTGGGCAGCCATGCGGGCCTGTCGGCGACATCATGTGCCGTACATCGTCATGCCTCATGGCATGCTGGATCCGAATTCACTGTCGCGAAAATGGCTGAAAAAACAGCTGTACGGTCGGCTTGTAGAATGGCCATACTTGCGACAAGCTCGGGCCATGGTGTACACCAATGCAGAAGAACGTCGACTCGCGGAAAAAGCCGTCGTGGGTTTGCCCCCCGGCTATGTTGTACCGTTGGCCTCCGACGAGCCTCCCCCAGAGCCCCGCAGCTACTTAGCGGAAGAATTCTTAACGACCTATCCTGATTTGCGCGGTAAAGCACTAGTTGTGTTTCTCAGCCGATTGCACCCGAAAAAAGGGCTTGATTTACTGATCCCTGGTTTTGCGTTGCTGGCCAAGTGCCAGCGCAGCGCGCAGCTGGTCTTAGTAGGTCCAGGTGAATCGCGGTACGTGGCCCAACTGCGGCAGCTGGCCGAACTGCTGGGCATCGCCCATCGGGTCAGTTTCATCGGCCCGCTTGAAGGGCGTGCGAAATGGACCGCATTGGCCGCGGCACAAGTTTTCGCACTGCCTTCCTACCAAGAGAACTTCGCGCTGGTCGTGGTTGAAGCACTCCGGATGGGCGTGCCGACAGTGATCAGCCGCCGAATCAATATTTGGGACGACATAATTCGATCCCAGGGTGTGGCAATCTGCGATCTGACAGCCCAAAGTGTTGCCGATATGTTGCTTCCCTGGTTAAGTGATCCCGTGACAGCCGAAAGTGCCGGCCGCCAAGGTCAGGAGTTTGTTGGCCAGCATTTCACCTGGGATCGATCGACCGAAGCGTTATGCCAAATTTATGCTGACATCTTGGGTGCTCCAACAGCAGCCGATGAATTCGCCTGAATCGGTATCTCGACAGGTTCCGCAAATGCCGCCGGAGAATGAGAGCGTCCAGCAAGCCGCTTCCCAGTCGGTCGAGCAATCGGACAAGCCATCGTGGTTGGATCTGTCATCCTACAGCAACCAGGGTTATGCCCCGGGTCGGGGAAAGATAATTCGGGCCGCATGGCATGTGGTCAGCCTATTGATTTTCGAAAGCGGATGGTTTCCGTTTCGCAGGCCCAAGGTGTGGTTGCTCCGATTATTTGGAGCACGCGTCGGTTGCGGATTGGTGATTAAACCCCAGGTCCGAATCAAATTCCCCTGGCGTTTGACTGTTGGCAATCACTGCTGGATTGGCCAGAGTGTTTGGATCGATAACTTGGCCGAGGTTTGCTTGGGCGATCATATATGTGTTTCTCAAGGGGCCTATTTATGTACCGGCAGCCACAATTATCGCCTGCGCTCGTTTAATTTGGTTACCCGGCCGATGATGATCGAAAACGGCGCCTGGATTGGCGCGAAAGCGGTGTTGCTGCCTGGCTGTCACGTGGGCGCCAACACGATAGTGGGTGCCGGCAGCGTCGTACGGCAACCAGTGGGTCCGGAAGAAATTGTGGCTGGAAATCCGGCCGAAAGCGTGTGCTACCGATGTGAGCCACGCACGAGCAAGTAAATCGAAATTGCGCACATGCGCAAGCCGCGTTCGTCCTTACGCAAAATGACAGGAAACCGTTTGACACTGTACAGCCATCGGGTAACATCATCCCCGTATAGAGGGAGCCCGGCGAGGCTGATTTGACCCTAGGTAAGGACACGTATCAAGGAGTTAGTCATGTTTAAGTTAAGGGGCCTAGTTGCTATCGCTTTGGGGTATTGTCTTGTATCACCTTTAATCGCCGCCGCCGATTTTTTGGAAGCCCAAGTGTACGTTGACGGCACTCTCAAAGGTACCGATTTTGGTAGCGTTTCCGGCGGCGATTATACGATTGGGAATTATAGTTTAACTGTAGGAACTCTCAACATTCAAGTAACCGCTAACTCGGATCCACCCGGTACTTCGGACACATCCCCAAGAGTTGCGTATTTAAGTACGAGCGAAGCTAAAATTACGAACACATCGACGACACACCACGAGGTCGAAGTAGTGATTACAGCGGAGACTTTTACACTTCCTAACTCAAATACAGATTTCGAAGACATTACCTCGAAGTTGACCACAAATTCTTCGTTCGGATTACTGCCAACGCCAACAAGCACCATGACGACGGCAGCATCAGGCGGCGTTACTTTTTCGAGGTCATTGGCCCTACCAAATAGTGATTCTTCCACGGTAGACTCTGGTTTTTATGCTAAGACAGGGTCTTACGTATTGACTCAGACGTATGACATAAATGTTGGTAAAACCACAGGTTCAGGGGTTGCAGCCCAAATGTCGATGACGCTGACCCCGACTCCCGAGCCATGGAACATTGTTTCGGCTGTGGCGACGTTTATTCCAGTAAGTTTGCTGTACCTTGGTCTTCGTCGTCGAAAGCAGCAACAAGTGAGCATTTAGGTTACGCTAAGTCCCCGAGTACGCCTGCGAAACTTACTTTCCTCATCACGAGCTTCATAGCTGCCGGGAATTGTCTTTCAGTCGAGTATCAAGTTGCTATGCAGAACCGGCATGTATATTTTTACCGCTCGTTAGGTCATGATCTGCTATGATGCGCAACAGCGCAATCCTAGATGGAGTTAGAGGAAGTTGATTGACAAGAACAGCAAATATAGCGATACTGCTACGGAAGTGCATGCATAGGAAGCACCGCCCTCTTTCCGTGATCCAACGATGATCAAAATTAGGCGACAAATCAGGTTTTATCTTGCGCTGGGATTTTTTACAGCAAGTTTGTTCCTGGCTCTATCTTCGGTGACACGAGCCGATCCTCTGACGCTGAACATTACCTACGATGATATGACATCGGGCCAGATGTTTTCCACGAGTGTTTCAACGCTTGATTTTCAAGGTTTATTAGCGGGTTCACTCTCTGGCAACTATGGTGGAATAGTGGGTTATAGCGTTAGTGGTTTTGCTAACGTACCAGGCTCGCTGTCGACGACCGATATCTACGTAGAGAATTTATCGTCGATAGCGCACCACATTGTAGTCACATTTGACGCGGAACTTTACTCGCTCCCCCGCAGCCCCGTGCAAATTGACACGGAGGTATCCACCGATGATGAGTCGGGCGAAGCCTCGCATCAATCATCGTTTATGTCGCTCGATTCGCTGGGTGGCGTACTTTTCAGCCGCGATAATGTGCCCCTTGGCACACTTGATTCGGGACCAGTCCCCGGAGGGATCGTCCTCAAGTCTGGCCCGTATGAACTCAAACAAGTCTATAATCTCTGGGTGGTAAATAATGGCTTTGGTATTGGCTCAACTATTTCGGCAGCCATGCGAATGGACGTGGCAGCGACTCCTGAACCGTGGACGATTGCCGGGTTCGCTGCAATGTTGCCTGTCGGCCTGGCGTACTTGTGGCTGCGTCGTAGACGATTAAAGGCATTTAATGCCGGCTGATCTGAGAATCATCCAAGCCCAACACACACATCTAATTCGGCGCTAACACAGGTAGTTTTGAGGCTCAAACTTGGCTTAGTGTCCGATCTGCGTTCTCTGCCTCAGGAATTGGGTTTGTGAAGTTTTGAGCTTTCAAGGCATTTTGTGGCGCCAGATGGTTGCATCGTTTGTAGTTTATGTCTATGTTAGGAGAATTGAACGCGCCCATCGGAACATGGTAGCGGCAGTGTACTGGCGAATTTGAGTTTCGTTCTATTGCTATGGCACACTACCATGATAATACGTTCCATGCCGCGTGTCGGGCTGATTTTCTTGGCATGCCTGCTTGTTGCCGTTAATGTGACGACGCGAGCACGGGCCAACTCTATCAGCGTCACAGTGACGGACTTGAGCACTAGTCCGAACGATACAGCGACCCAAACGGTGTCGACGCCCGATTTTGCGTCAGATTTTGATATCAATTCTTTTTCCGTGGGCCCCAACCCTAGCGCTCCCTGGAAGAATCTATCGGTCATTGTGGGCGGCAAAGCCAATCCTCCAGGAACGTCATTATCATCCAGTATTCCGTATCTCGATAGCTCGGAGGTTGGTGTTAACAATACGAGCAGCACGACGCACCACATTCAAATCGTATTTACGGCTGAGACTTTCGACCTGCCCGCTGCGACTTCAGTTCAAATCGTCACAAAACTCAATTCGGACGATTTTACGGGGATGGATTTGTCGCAAGCTTCCACTTTGACCGCTTCGACGACCGGAGGACTAATTTTTTCAAGACAAGTTGCCCTGCAAAGCGGCGATTCCGCCAATGTAACTTCTGCTCCCATTGCACTCTCGGGCGATTACAGCATGACGGAGACTTATGACCTGTGGCTGAAGGCCGGTGGAACTGTTAAGGGTCAAATGGTCATGAACGTGGTAGCTGCAGCTCCGGAACCACCAGCGATTGGCTTGGCAATTGTCGCATTGGGTGGACTGTTTTCCGGACGACGACTTCTTCGGCGCAGCAGCAGTGGTTCCAATCTTTGAATCGTCGGATATCAAATGGTTATCGCAACACAGGCCGCTTCCGGCGACGACTGAATGCGGAATGCTGTCGTTGCAGTGATCGGTGCAATTCTGCAGTCTTACGTACTTGTCGTGTACCTCAACAGGCCCATTTG
>DATJYL010000218.1 GCA_035499655.1 Pirellulales bacterium | reverse complement strand
GGGAGACTGCCAGCCATGCCCAACGACCTGCCGGACCTGGTAGCTTTTAAGCGCGGTGGGACCATGTCCAGTTTGCGTGCTTTCTCACCTCAAACGCCGCTTGATGTGGCCGAGTTAGTGCGATCTTTAACGGCCCGCGATCCGTTGCGGCGACCTTCTACGGCCCGCGAAGTCGTGCAACACTTGATGCGATTAGAGATTGCTACCTTGCGGCAGCGCGTACCGATATAGGGACGCTGGTTGGTAAGTTGGAGCATCATGGCGGTCAGAGGGCCACCAATTTTCGCCGACTTACGCTCTGGCGGAATTCTTCGAGGCCGCCAACACTTCGCGGAATTGAGCATCGAGGGCTTGCCAGATTGGTTCGCGGCTAAAATCGCGCAATACACGTTCGCGGGCTGCCTGACCGTGGCGACGACGGAGATTGTCGTCGAGGAGATATTTCAATAGCGCGGCCGCCAGGCCGCGCGCATCGCCAATCTCGACCACTAGGCCCGTCGCGCTGTCTTGCACGGCGTCGACCGCGCCGGTAGCGCGGAAGGTGACTGTCGGCAACTCCGCCGCGGCGGCCTCTAACACGACATTCGGAAAACCTTCTCGATACGTCGGAAAAGCAAGCACCGACATCGCCCCGTAATAGGGCGCCAAATCGCGGACAAAGCCCGGACGAATGATGCGCGGATGGCCGCCAATCCGGCGGACATAACTGTCGGAAACGGGATCCCCCGTTTCGTAATCGCCAACTAGCAGCAACCAGGCGTCGGGCCGTGTGGTCAAAATTTCATCGAATGCATCGATCAGCTCCGCAATTCCCTTGTCACGCACAAAACGCCCGACGAAGCCAATCACGGGATCGCTCGGGGCCATTCCCCATTCGGCGCGAAGTTTTCGAACTGCGGATTGAACTTCGGGAGTTTGCCTGAAGCGGGACGCATCGACGCCGTTTGAAGAGCCGTTCAGCAGCACGACGGTTTTGTCAGCCGGAGCGCATCGGGCAGCAACAAATTCACGGCGCAGGCTTTCGCTGACGCAAATTACGCGCTGGGCGCATGCCGCGGTGATGACTTCCATCAGCCACAAAATTCGCCGCTTCAATCCGCGCGTGGTTTCCAGACGCAGCCCCCACAGTTGATATACCCGGGCAGGGACCCGGGCCAACCAGGCAGCGGTCAGGCCCAGCAAACTGGCTTTCGCGGTGGCCGTGGTGATGATGTCGGGACGCAGACGGCGTAGCAGCCGCCACAGGCGCCAGAGCGAGGCCAGGTCGGCCAGGGGTCGAATTTCGCGGTGCATGGGAATGCCGATGACATGCACTCCCTCGCGCTGCGCAACCACGTCCAAATCTTCGCCTGGATTGGAAATAGCATAAATCTCATAACCCTGGCTGCGCAGAAACGCCAATTGGCCAGCGCAGAGGTTACGCAGTGCCATGGGAGCCGTCGTCACGTACACCACTCGCCGCGAGCAACTTTGATCTGAGGGCAATGGATCGCACCTCATGGCTTGTGGCCTCGACACAGGACGGCCAAGGAGATGCCGCCGGCGGTTACAGCCATCAATCCGGGATTGATCAGCCACATCAGCCATCGCAGGGGGAGCACCAGTCGCCTACGAAGGAGCGCACGCCCCGATGGTGCTTTGAAACCGGGCGAAAAAAAACAGTGTAACGGCAACAGTCCGGAAGCGGTTAGCATACTGAGTGCTGAAGCAGGGCTCCAGTAACTAAGATGTCCCACACTTTGCAATCTGTAATTGTACTGATTGGTACACAACACGCTGAGCCGATCGTCCAAGGGAATGTGCAGGGCGACGTACCGTGCCCGCTGGCCGATTTTTGCGCAGAAATCCTGGGGTTGAAGGACGTGTTCCACTACGTCGTTCAATGTGATCAAATCGTAATCCTGGTGGTCGTCAAAAAAATCCATGCGCTTATAGCAGATTCCTTCGCGGTTTTTCGCGCGAAACTTTTCCTCTGGAAGAAGATCGTAGCCAACGGCCCGCTGCAGGGCACAGCCCTGGCGAATCAGCCCTTCGTAAATTCCGGCAAAAGTGCCGCCGTTACCACAGCCGACATCCGCATAGCTGCTAAGAGCTTTCAGATCGGGGATGTTGGCCAGCAGCCGCAGGATTTGATCAGCTTTGAACTGATCATCACCGAAATCAACATCGTACTCGCCAGCTTCGTACCGATTTTGAGCAACGTTCATGACGGCTTCCCCGTGGAGTCAACACCGGATCGACCAATGGCCACAGTTGCCTTCGAATGAAACACTATGAAATCGAACGAATAACCTCCACACCTCAGCATTACCACCTGTGATCCATGCGGAGCGGGATTTACCGTTGAGAGAATTTAGTGGGCGGTATGGACCGGCGAGGAACGGGTAGTCGGCGCGCCACCGGTGAGCCATACAGGGGTGATGTAGCTGGTCTGATGCGGACCGGCGCCCCCGCCATCGCTGGTTGCATTGCCAGTGGGGTTCCCAAGCGTTGCTGCGGTTGATACAGCGGCGAGCGCCGAATCAAACCCGGAGTGGCCGCCAAAACTATCATCGCGGGAAAGAATTGCATGCGTTGCCGTACCACCAATCCCAGGTTGGGGATGTAGCTGAATATGAACGCCATGGCGATTGTCGCCAGAATCGCGGTTAACATCAGCGGACAAAACATATAGCGGCTCCAATGACGCAGATTAAGCCAGGAAATAATCATCAAGGTGGTTAAAAACCACGCCTCAGCGCCAGCCAGAAACGCAACCCAGTGGGGAGCCTCCCACGGAAACGGCCGTAAAAATAAAAGACTTAAGCCTGTGACTTCTGGAATTGGTGCGCCCACGTCGTAAATGATTTGCGAGCCGCCGATATCGCCTGAAGACATACGAGTTGAACCTTCCAAGGATTCAAGCAAGCTGCCATGGAGAAGAGCATTGACCTGGTTGGGCGCCAAAGCCATGATTAAAAGTCCGGAGATACAAATGCCGCCCACGGTTAATAATGCCACTCCCCACCGTTTTTGTTTGATCACTTGAGCGGCTCCGATAGCCACCAGCCATATGAAGGCAAAGTGAGGACGCAGGAACATGAAAACTCCTGCGCCAATCCAAGGGACGAGCCAACGGCGCAAGCCTTTTTTCGTGGGATCGGGCACTACCAAACGCAACATGGTGCAGGCGCCCCACAGGACCGGCCCCTCCTTCAGAGTGTCGCTGGAAAAAAATATACCTTCAGGATAGAGACAGACAATCGCCACGAGCCAGAACGGAATGTGCACAGCTTGAGTGCTGCGGACTAAAACATCAAGCAGGGTAAGCAACCCGCTAAAAGCCATGAGGGTAAAGAAGCCCATCACGACTTCCGCCGGCGCGTTGGTAAAGGCGTAAATGACTCCGACTACGAATTCAAACCCGAAATTTCCGATCCCCCCTTGGCTTAAAGCGCCTTGCAGATCACCCACGCGGATGAGTTGTGCAATTTCATGAGCTCGGTATTCATGAAAAATAGAGTCGGCCCGAGCGCCTGAAACTTCAGCCAGAAAATGGACTCGGATCACAAAGATCACTCCCCACAATAGGGCTGAGGCCACGAGGACGGGGGCCCATTGCGCAATGACGGCATTCGCGCGACAAGCCCGCTGAACGCGCCACAGCATTAGCGCCACCATGACAATTGCCACAATGATGCATAGGAAAAGGTGATCCATGAAACTACTCTTTTTTCCTCGTGCGGGATAAACTCAGAGTGGGAAAGACCGCTAAGCTTCTATTTTACCAAATTGGCCAGGGTTTTGGGGATTGCGGCCTGCTGCTCGGCGATATTTTGGCGGGGAGATTGCAGGCATTTTTGATAAATCCGCTTATAACGATTTGCAGCTGCCTCGAGTGTATAGTCCGATTCTGCCAGGCGTCGGCCGGCAAGGGCGATTTTGTGGGCCAGTTCCGGCTCGGTGAGAATTCGCACCACCGCAGCAGCCAAGCCAGAAACATCTGTCACAGGGCGAAGCAAACCTGTTTCTCCCTCACGGACAATTTCGTTTCGCACCCCGGCGATATCGGAAGCTACGATCGGCAAATAGGAAGATAAAGCTTCCAGCCCGACCATGGGCAATCCTTCATAAAACGACGGTAACAAGAACACATCTGCACAGCGCATGAGGCGTGCAGCATCTTTGCGGACTCCCAAGCACAGGACGCGGTCGTTGAGACCGAGTTCCGAAATGGTCCGCTGAGTATCCTCAAACAAGGGTCCTACTCCGACCAAGATTAACCGTGCATTGGGAACCGACTGCAGTACTTCTTTGAAAATTGCCAGCATTCCCAAATGGTTTTTTTGCCGGCAAAAACGGCCGACATGCAGGACCAAGGGGATGTCCGACGGCAGCCCAAGTTCCCCACGCAGTTCGGCGCGCTCTTGCGGATTAGGCGGGTCGTTCAACGCAGCGCCGCTGTGTAACACTTCGCAATTCAAACGCCGCGCGTGGTCGGGAACGACGGCCTCTAAAACACCTAATGACCACGCGGTAACGATGTCCGAATGATTAATGGCGTACCCGGAACTGAGATGTCCATACGCGGCTCTTAACTGCTTCATCCCAGGCCAATGCGACCAGGTTGTTCCGGAATCCAATATAGTGTTGGCAAACGAACTGATGACTTTCACACCGCAGCGACGGGCTATCCACACGGGCAAGCCGCCGTAAACTTCCGCGTGATTATGCAGAATATCGTATCGGCCTTCTCGAATGGTGCGACTTAGCTTCCGTGCAAAACCAACGTGTAGTGGAGTAAGCCGACCGTGATACAATCGAGCGCCTGTCGATAATGCCTCCGGCGTTAAGACTCCTGTATTTCTGCCGTTGCAGAAGATATCCATGGTGATTTCGTCGCGCGGAATCTGGCGCAACAGCGAAATCAAAAAGGTTTCGACGCCTCCTACGTTGAGCCAATGAATTAAATGCAATACGCGAATCATAGATAAATTATTCGGTGCAAAGCCTGTCGAGGATTATAGGAGCAAGACGCAAATCGAAATTCAATGTGAGCCAGGTTTTTGATTTTGTTTTCGGACCGTGCCTGCCTCGGAGTCGAAGCCTGTCGATTAGCTGATTGCCAATTCGCAGTGGCCGATCCAACCCTCAGCGGGCCGAACTTTCACCGACCATTTTTGGATTAAGTGTTCCAATTTTACATTACTTCCGTTCAGGGATAAGACAATGTCATTTGGACTGAACTGAGCCAACGGAAAGTGGTGCTGATCGAATGCCCGATCGATGAGCGGGATTTTGCGTGGGTCGAGTTGCATCATCAGGGCGTGTACCCATTCTAGTGCGGCCACATTTTTTCCCATTGTCATTGCTCCTAAGGCTACGGGACTGGATGCCAAAGGTCCATCACCCTCCCCGGCGATAATGGCGTCAGTAATGCTTATGACACGGCGTTGTGGAGCTGTCTGCAAGTTTCCCTCCGCGGAGCCGTAATGGATGATGCGTTGTAGGTCCAGGCACATTCGCCAGACGGTGTCGTTGCCGTACCATGAACCTTCCAAATTTCCATCGTTACCGAAAACGGTGCCCGAGCGCCGCGCCAAGCCCGCGAGTTTACTGTAAGTGGCATGCATGAGCATGCTGCGGGATGTATTTGCCTGGTCTAATAGATTTTCCGCACAGCGTTTAAACACCGACGAACCCACATAACAATCGCCGCCGTCTTTCGAGCCGCCTTTGCGATGATGGGGCAAATAATCTTTGGAGCCGTTGATGCCAACCATGTTTTTCAAGGCCGCGGTGAGGCCGGACTTTTTGTGAGTTTTTAGTTTGGGAACGTTGATAATGACATCGGCATCTATGACTTCGCGTGCCACCAGATACTGATGCCGGCCCGGACCGTGCGTGCTCTGCAATATTCTTGGATCGTACATCGTAACCCGAAAGTCATGCCCCTGACTGATAGGTTCTAACTCGCTTTGAGCGCGCAGATCGAATAACACGTATTTAGAAGGATCACGGGGTGTGCTCTCTCGGCGTCGCAATAGACCTTCTTCCAAGAAAGTCACAAGGCGGAAATCTTCTATCCGAATTCTTTGAAATGCCGGCTCAAACTTATCGATCATGGACTGAAGCCCGAGATACTCTGAGAGTAAAGCAAAATCGCAAATTTGCACCGGGGCATCTCCCACGACGACGCTTCTGGGTCTAGCCTTGGCCAAATAATGAAGAATGGCTTCGAGCACCGAGGTGTGTGTAACTAAACATTCCATTCCGTGGCCCGCTAAATTTTCATGCAAAACCCAATTGGGTTTGATCACCACCCGCGTATCGGCAGGCACGAGCTTGGCTAAAGGGTTCCACTGTGGCGTGGAGTAGTGTTCGCGATCTAGGCCTGATGATGCCAGCAACCGGCGCATTAGCTTTAAAGCGGTCGTCTGCGGGACTTCTGGTAATTCGGGGAACACTTCCGGCTGTGTGTCGTTATAATCAGCCTTTGTTGCATACTCTACAAATAGTTGTGAGCAATGCTGATCGGTTTCAGATTCGAATGCGGTTGCGGACGTCATACAATCATTATTCGCCTGATGAGCGGAGAAAGCCTAGTCGTTTGGTTTAAGGTATTAGGTTACCGGTTCGGGTTCCTGCACCACTTGGACCAGTTTGCCTTGTGCAGTTCTGCTTATGGCCGGGACCCATTTGATATCGGATGGGAGACCCTCGAGCAACTGAAACAACAGGTTGCGCACTTCACGGTCTTGTGATTCAGAAAACGGGGTGCCACATAAGCGTAGCTCAACTCGAGGCCCTGGCAGCACAGCGACTTGAAATTGCTTGACTGCAGGATATTCCTTCAGAAGATGATTCCAGAAGATGTTGTTGATGGACTTCCCACTGGGCAATTTAATCAAGCCGGCCGAGCGACCCTCAAGCTGACTGATGCAGTAAATTCCGGATTCGTCGCAATGTTCCGCTTGATACGTGCCCAAATCTCCGCAGTCGTAACGTAAGAAGGGCGTCCCGCGGCAGATCGTGCTGGTCCAAATCAGACGTCCGGTTTCTCCAGGTCCAACGACACGGCCTTGCTGGTCGACGATTTCAAGAAACAGCCAAGGGCGAACCACTTTCAGCGCCGTGTTTTCGCCCGTTTGATACGCCATTGCCAGCAATTCGCGTCCACCATAGTTATTGAGAATGGGAACGCCAAAGACCCGTTTGGCTAATTCAATTTGGTGATCGAACAACATTTCACCACCGTTCCATGCCGTGCGGATAGCCCCGGGCGGAAAAGTTTCATTCCGTCGCAAGCAAGCGTCGGCAAAGAATTCCAGCATCGTGGTGAAACCCATCAACGCGACGGGCTGAAGACGATTAATGAGCTGGCAGACTCGGTCCACGGTGTGCTCGTCCATCCGATAACCATCGATGAGCCAGTGATTTTGGACCCGCAAGGAAACCCGGTTGCGGAGCGTAGCCTGGCGGCCGATGTCCCGCTCCGAACCCCAAATTCGGATCAAGGGCATGCCCAACCGCCAGCCTTGTTCTTGCCGAACGAAAAGTTGTCCAGCCATGCTTGCACGCAACATCGCGTGATCGTGAAAATATCGGGTTGGTTCGCCCGTAGATCCGCCTGTTGACGAGGCCTTTCCCTGCAGACCAAGCTCCGCCACCATTTTGATGGGATCAAAATGATCTTGCAAATGTTGTTTGGTGACAATGGGCAACCTCTGCCAATGCTGCCATAATTCATCGGGACCGGACATTTGAGCTGCCTCGCGCCATTCGGGAAGCGCATCGTTACGCTTGCCAAAGTATTGAATTTGAGCCCATAGCCGAGAGGCAAGATCGTGTCGCGCTGCATGTGGCGGGAGAGTTGGAAAACGCTTTAATTCCAGCATCAGCGGGCGAAGTCGCCGCAAGCTAATATTTGCTCTCCAGGCAAGATACGACAGAACATTCATTTCCATATTGGCTGGTTATGTGTTCGGTTAGGCATGCTTTAACTAGCACGGATGCACATTAGGACACACGATGTTTAACTCGGCACCGGAATTGAGGAATTTTGAATTTAAGTATTATGAAGTACAGGCTCGATCAGCCGCCTAAATAAATGTTCGTATTCATCGGCAAATCGTTGCGTCGATAAGTGGGTTTCGGCAAAGACCCTGGCGGCGCGCCCCATCTGCGCTGCTTGCTCCGCAGAGAGATTTCGCAGACGCAATAGCGCCTCGGCCAAGGCCCGCGGATCGTGCGGATCAAACAAAAAGCCGGTCTGGCCGTCTTGAATCAATCGGGGATGATCCAGGACATTACCAATAATAACCGGTCGGCCGCTGGCAAGCGCCTCGCAAACAACGTTGGGTAATCCTTCCGCAATCGACGGGTGGACTAACGCATGATGCTCGGCCAAGCGCTCCGGGACCGTATGAACTTCTCCCAACCATTGCCACTGCGCGGAGAGGCCCAAAGCCGAAATGCGTTTCTCCAATTCGATCCGATAGCGCTCATGCGGCGGCGTCAAATCGGTGCGTTTCCCTGCGTGCCTGACGACAGGTTGTACTCCATGTTCATCTCGTAAGATGGCCAAAGCATCAACTAGGCAATGCCAATTTTTGTAAACTGCGATGCGACCAACAGCCAACAGCTGCAATGGGTCTTGCCATGGCGGCAGCGGTGTAGATTGGAATTTATCCATTTCCACACCGTTCCAAATGCACGAAACCTTCGAACGAATCCAGGGATATTTTTCCGCGTACTCATCTCGTTGAGAGTAAGAATTTAGCGTTAAGTGGTCAGCGAACCGATAGGTGCGATCGATAATCGCCAAGCTGAGTAATCCTGAGCGGCCGAGCACGCTTTCGTGAGCGATTAATCGCTCCGAAACAACAATTTTTGGACGAACCCGCAATCCTACCGCCGCCAACAAAGTCCAGACGTTGGGCCCTGACATAAACGACAGTACAACGTCAAATTTTCCGTTACGAAGTAAGCCGCGTAATTCCCGCACCATGTTCCAGGACACTTTGCGTTGCTTCACGTGGCAATGCAGCGGGATACCAGCTTCATCGAGCAACGGTTGATAAAAATTTTGTGCCCGGTAGGTAAAGAATTCGACATGATGGCCGCGCGCGGTCAATTCTCGGGCCAGCGTTACCAACTGCCGCTCAGCGCCCCCCGATGCCAGACTGCCGATAACGAACAATAATCGAAGCGGACGTGGATTCATTGCAACCGAAACTGCGGATTCCGCAGGAGTCAAGGACACGCCAGGCAATGTAATATTGCTGCGAGTTAATGTGGCAGCTTCGGCTGAGTGAATTTCCGACAAAGATTTATTCATCACGCTGGCAATGGCCTGTTTTGGAACAAATACATGGCCATGACCTTTGTACGAGTTGCCCGTTTTTCCAAAGCCAAATTTTTGCAGAACGAGTATGTTGCTCTCTTGGAAATCAGAAAAGTCTTGGTTTCACGTTCGCGATCAGCAGCACAACTCAAACAGGCCACATTACTTATAATCGTAAAGCCCGTTGAGTCGCAGGCAAACCAATTTCCGTGTAGGTTGTGGATCAATTGGGTGCCATTCCGCCAATCGCTCGATCAATTTGTCGAAATCCCCACCAGCACAAACCTGCAAAGCATAATATGCCAACCACGTTAGCGACGACGACGACCCAAGCCACGCCCGGCAAGCCGAAACGCGGAACCGCCCAAACGCAGCCAAAATAAATGATTGCTAGTCTGACGACGTGTACCGGAACCTGGACGACGAACCGCCGCATGGAAGTGATCGCCGTGCCAAGAACTTGCCCGATGCCATCGATCATCGCTGCCAGCATGAGGATCACAAATACGTCGACGTCCGCGGCATAAGCAGGCGTGTATATCAACGATAAAATCAGCTTGCCAGCCACCGCGGCTATCACGATTCCAGGCAACCCGACCGCCAACGAGAGGGTAATCGTTTTCAGCGTCAGCCGCAGCAGCGTGGCCCGTTGCTGCTGCACATACAGGATGGCCAAGCGGGAATACATCGATTGCGCCACCGCGCCCACGATCAAGTTCTGCGCCGAGGCCAGCGAGAGCAACGCCACGTACACTCCCAGCCTGGCTTCCCCCAGATCGTCCTTCAGGATGTAACGCGGCACGCTGGTTGTGAAGGCGATGATCGCCAGCACCGTCGTCAGCGGAGTGCCCATGGCCAGCAAACGCCGCACCGCGGGCCAACTCCATTGGGGCCGCAGCGTCTGCCAAATGCGTAAACCCGGGTCCCCCGCGACGCCAGCCGGCGCATGTGCCGAAATCAACCGGGCCGCCCATGGCATTTCAAAACAGGCCAGCCGAATGACCGAGGCCACCACCAAACCGCCCACGCCCCACAGCAGGTTATGGGTCAGTCCAAAGCCCAGGGCCATCAACAGGCACATCAGCACCGCCTGCAAAAAATAGGCCGCGGCGATAATGTCGATGCGCTCGTATCGTTGGAACAACCCCGAATACAATTCGCTGAGCGATTCGATGGAGTTCCACAAGGCCACCAGCGCAATCAAGGCCGCCGTGCCGCGATCCGGGCCATTCACCACCGTCATCCCCGCCACGATCGCCAATCCCAGGCTGGTGCTCAGCAGCGCGAAGCAAAAAAACTCGTTGAAGCGAATTTCGTTGCGAGCATCCGTGGCCTGCAACGTTCGCAGCGCAAAGCGGCAGAACATGACGGTGGGAATGCAAAATGCAAAGGCCCAACCGTATTGACCCACCAACGTCTGGGATAATTCCTTGCTGGAGAGCTTGGCGATGATAATCACCACCATCGCCCGCGCGGCCGAATACAGCCCCGTGCCCAGGAGCATCCACACGGCATTGGCCCGATTGGCTTCCGGGCCCGAACGCAGCCGTTTACGCACGACAGACCGCAGCCACCCGAATGTGCCCGGCCCGGGACCCACGCTGAAATTAGCCCATCGTTCCATTAACTGTCCCAGAAATCTTGAAACACACCACAATCAAAAATCACATCAGGTTGCAAACTGCGCGCCTCGCCGAACGTTTTAAGTGCAAATTCAGTAACACGTCTTATTTTGCCGAACCGACACTACAATTTGTTGATACTCTTTGCCAGCAGAAGATCCTTTTATTTGGGCCCTGTTGCTATTGGGCAACGCGGTTGGACGGTCAAAAGCACCAACTCACATTGGAGAACGGCAGTTTACGGTTTCCAGCCGTGGCTGACCAACGCGGCTGCCAGTTTGTCGAGCGAAGTCAGCTCGACAATTTCCGTGGTCTGAAAAGTGACATTCGTGGCGGCTTCGACCGCCATGATAATATCCAAGTGGCGCAGCGAATCCCAGGCATCCAGCGTTTCGCTGCTGGCATCGCCGGGAACCGCATCCAATGGCAATTGCAGCGTGTCGGCCACCAGCTTTCGCAAGAATTCATTGCCCATTCGCGCTGCCCCCTTCTTGCTTGCTGATCCACTGCGGAAAGACCACTTGAGCGGCGTCGATTTTGAACTTCAAGTTTTCGTCGCCAGCCGACTGTAGAGGAATGTTCAATCGTTCGAGAAATTGCCGCGCTGGAGCGTTCTTTTTGGTGGAAATAAACGTCCCGTGCAAAGCCGATCCCGCTTCCGCCGCTTCCGTGGCCAAGGTCGCCAAAAAAGCGTCTTCCACGCCGCGCCCCAGGGCCCGGCAACTCATCAGAAATGTATCCAGCAGCCAGGCGTCACTCCGTCGTTCCACAATCGCCGCGCCGATTAGGCCCTGCTTGCCAAAGCGGTCTTGAAGGCTGATGGCGTACAGTCCGTATGATGGATTAGACAATTTGGCTCGGATGTCTCCCTCGGTGTATCGGCGCGTTGTGAAATTGAATTGGTTCGTGCGCTGTGTCAACTGCGAGAAGCGCGGAACTGCATAGACATCGGGATGCGTGATGCTGACAATCATTCCCAGCGAACGATAAAATTCTCCCAGGTCGCTCGGCGGGGCGGCCGTGATCCACTGTTGTCGATCGGTCTCCTGGCGGTACATTTCGCCTCGGCGACGGTCTTCTTCCGTCAAATTCACCACGTCGAAACAATCCAGGCTCAACAACGTCCGGGCATAGGCGGAAGGATCCCCGGGCACTTCCGGCACTAGCACGGCCGGATGTTGGCTGCGAACCGCTTCCCGTTCCCGCGGCTCATCGTCCCAAAACACAAAGCTATCCAACCCCAAGTTCAAGTTTTGAGCGATCCGGGGCAGAGACTCCGACTTTGGATTCCAGTGAATTTCCAGGCAAGCGAAATCGCGCCGCCGCAGCACCATTTCCGGATGCTGATCGAGCACTTCCAAAGCGTCGGCCGGGTTGTTTTTGCTGGCCACAGCCAACACCACGCCGCGCTGTGCCAACGCCAAAATAGCCAGTTGGAATTCGCGAAACGCTAAACCGACGCCCTCCTGCCCCAGAGCAATTCCCTGCGGGCCGTCCTCGCCCAGCACCCCGCCCCAGAGCGTGTTATCCAAATCCAGCACCAAGCATTTCCGCTGCGGTACATAAAGTGCGGACAAGTATCGCGAGTAAAGTGCGGCCACCTGGCTCAACGCTCCGCGGCCAAGCCGCATCCGGCCCAAGTGCCACAGCCGATCGTCGAATAAGGCGTTCCGCCCATGTTCTCCCACAAAGCCCACGTAATCGATTATTCGCACCCGCGGATTCGATTCGGCCAATGTGCGGAGCAGTTCGTTAAGAATATCAACCGCCGCGCCGGCGGAAAATCCGCCGTTGTCTTCCAGCGTGCCCAGTGGGTTAAGGCTGGGCCGCGCAAAATTGTGAACGAGTAACGTTGATTGTGGCGACAAACTCGCCAGCAGTCCGTTGATGACGGTCGTCAAGCGTTGCCAAGCGGCGCCGGCAGTGGCTGCAGCATCGGCGCGGCGCGGCAATAAATCGCCGGGATGCAAGGGCGGAAGAAGATCAGTTGCATCGGCAAACAGCACCGCCACTTCCGGGGCAAATTGATGCAGCGGGGATTGCGGATTCAACGCTTCCGGCTCCCACATGCCATAGCCGGTGAAGTAGAACTCAGCCTGCAACCCGGCGCGCGCCAGCGCCTCGCTCAACGGCCGCTTCAGCAAGTCCAAGTTGAACGAGCACAGTACCGCAATGCGCTTGGGCTGCAAAGCCATGAGATATCGGTTTTGCCCTTCCGAGCAATTTATGCTCGATTAGATATTAAAGGAGTATGCCTGCCAGGAACGCCAAATACCAAGGTCTCCGGGCCCACGTTTTGGGTGACCACCGAATTGGCACTAACCTTTGAACCTCGTCCCACGCGATTCGATGCCTGCACCGTGGCATGTGTTCCCAAAAATACTTCCTCTTCCAGGATGCTAAAACCGTTCATGGTGGCATAGGGGGACAAGTTACAAAACTGCCCGATCTGGGTATCGTGTCCGGCGGACGCATAGATGTTCATCGCCACGAAATTGGCCAATTTGGCTTCGTTCATGATGGTCACAAACGGATAAATAACGCAGCCCTCGCCCAATTTCGCGCTGGCGTCGACATAGGCCGTGGGATGAATCAGAGAGAGAAAAATCGCTCCGCGGGCAGTTAGCTCTTCCGTGACGCGACGGCGGTGATCGATATCGCCGATTCCCAACAGAAAACGATCGTTCTTCTCGGGCGTGTATTTTTCGGGGGCCGCGAGGACCGGCTCGGGGATTTTGAACCGTTCCAAATCACGCGGATTGTGCGACAAAAAACCTTTTAATCGCACACTGCCCGCGGGAAAACATTGCGGAATGAATTGACGGATTTCCCGGGCAAAACCGCCGGCACCAACGACGATGAGATCGTGCATGATTGTTCTCAAAAAGCGCAGGCAAGGTGGCTCTACTTTAGGAGTCCGCCTTATGTTCCTTGTGGGCGGCCGACATGGTCAACTATAGCATTCAAGCCCGCTTTTCCAACGCGGCCTGGTAACCGCGAACCAGATCGGAAAATGTGCGAATGTGAGTGCCGCATTGGCGAAACGGATCAACTCCCAGCTCTTGTTCCAGGATGACCACGACTTGGGCCAGATCGAGCGAATCGAGGCCAACCTCGGCAAATAACAAATCATCGTCTTCAAATGGCCTCCGTGGACGGCTGGTTCCTTCCAGCACATGCTGGATCGTCGCGTTTACCTTAGCCCGAACGTTTTCAATGTTATCCATGCTCATCTTCTCCCCTTTTAGCGTGGCCTAATCATTGCTCGATTCGCAGGAGACGCTGGCACACGTCCAATTCTTATTCTTGTGCCTTCGGCTAATTCGCTGCTTATCCAACCGATATTATGAATTCAAAATATTCGGTAGCTGTTCCAAGGTGTGAATTTCGCACTTTGCCGCATGATTTTTTTCTACCGGTTCCAATGCCGAATATTCCCCGCTGCCGCGTTGGATGCGGATGGTTAACCAGCCTAGCTGATTGGGAGCAATAAAATCTTTTTTGGGGTTATCGGCCACATACACCAAACACTGCGGTTCATCTTGCATTCCCAATGCCCCCGCGATTTTTTGAAAGGGGACCAGCGACGGTTTTCGCTGCTCGGGGCCTAAATCGTCGGTATACATCGTGGCTGTAAACCGGGAATCTAATCCCAGTGCCCGCACCTTATTTCGCTGAGTTCGACCAAATCCGTCGGTCAGTAATCCCATCTTCGTGGTCGTACCAAAATGTTCCAGAACCCATCTGGCGTCGGGAAAAAGTTGCAATCGAGGGTTATGAGATCGATAGATTTCGACAAGCTCGGCAATCAGTTTGGGGGTCGTTTCAACTCCGAGTTGCGCTAGGGCGACATCAATCACCGTTCCGCGCAGACCACCTTGAAATAACTTTTGGGCTGTGGAAAAAAACCCTTGAATGCTGCGGCGGCGGAGCTCTTCGTCGACGGCTTGGAATCCGCTGGCGACAAAATCGTGTTCCGGATACAAGGTATCGTCCAAATCAAACACGATAACCGCGTTTCGGTCCACGCCGTGGATCATGCCAGCTCCTCGCTCTGAGGAAACACGGCCGCATCATAACGCAGCATTGCCACGCCATCGCGCCAACCGTCGAATTCAATACGAAACGGCAATCCCGCCAGCTGTGCCAAAATCCAGCCGGGATAATCTGCTCCCGCGGCGTAAGATAACGGATATCCGCCCCCAAAGCGTGGATTGATTTCAATGAACGACAATTTTCCGGTGTCCGCTACGCGAAAACATTGGATCGTCAGGCACCCGCGAGCGCCGGGCAAAGCCTCCGCCACCCGGCGAGCAGCGTCCATAATGTCGCGGCTTTTACATGTGATTCCTTTGCTGACCTCACCAGCTCGTGTTTCAATTCGCATGCGTGGCACGGCGCACAAGGCATGGCCAGAAAAATCAACCAGCACGTCGACGGTATATTCTTGTCCCTTGATGCATGACTGAATCATGGGATTGGGCGTGCGATTCCAAAAAAAATGCAACTCTTCCAAATTGTATATTTTAACGACTCCGACGCTGCTGCTGCCGTCAGCGGGCTTCATCAAAACCGGCTGTTTCCAATCGTACTTGTGTTCTAATTCGTCAATCGACAGCAGCCGCGGAGTATCAATGTCATGCTTGCGAAAAAAACCTTCCGTCAGATTTTTGTCGTTGGATATTCGATTGGTTTCCTCGTCGCAGACCAGCAGCGTGGTTCCCTGTGCGGCGAATTCTTCCCGGTGCCTGCTTAAAGGAATTAACTCGGGGTCGATCAGGGGCACGACCAGATCAATTTGCTGGTCCTGGCAGAATTGCTTCAAAGTGGGAATCCAATTTGGATCCTGGATCTGCGGCAAAAGGACTTTTTCGTCCGCCACGAATAGAGCTGGGGCGTTTTTCTTGGCATCGCCAGCATAAATTTGGCTCATCAGTCCCAACCGATGCAGCGACTCACGAAAGGCGCGCATCAACGCCACACGCCGGCCGGCGCTTGTGAACAAGATTTTGATTCGGCGAGCTTTGGACATTGAAAAAGATCGCTTGTAATTCAGCCAACACTACACGGAAGTAGCCCAAGAACACCAAAGGCGCCTTTCGCGAATAGGCTGTGGTAACGCGGCCTCAATCCGCAGACGCCTCTTCACGAATCTCGCGCACCAGCACGAACGCCTCAGCAGCTTTCAATCCGGCCGTGCTGCCTCGAAGCCGGGCCAAGGCCTCTAAATTCGCCAACGAACGGGGGTGCGGCGCAGAGAATAGTTGACTCTTGATACACCCCATGGCAGCTAATTTCTTGGATAAACATGCATCGATGTCGACAAACACCGTGGGCTGGAAAGCGTAGCCGGCAAGGGGCGGTCCCCACTCAGTTTCCGAAAGCGTTTCGTAGGCCAAAATGCGATGCACCACAATTCGTCCCGCAGGACGAGCAGCAACCAGACAGGCCTGGTACGTTAGACCATGTTCGAAGTGCATGTCGCCAAAGTGCGGAACGTACAGTGTGTGAGGCTGCAGTTCGTCGATCACCCGGCGAATGGCGTCGGCCACCGTGTGCCTCGGAATCGTATCCATGCGGGGCGCGGGAAAATCAAGGTATTGAACGCTTTTGATGCCCAATAAGCCGTGAGCTTCTTTTAACTCGGCACGGGTTTGGGCAACCTGTTCTTCGCGGTAAACCTCGGGGGCGCCCCGCGTAACCACGGCCACATGCACTTCGTCGCCGCCGGCAGTGTGTCGCGCCATAACACCCCCGCAGCCGAGAATTTCGTCATCCGGATGGGGTGCTATCACCAATACACGCACGGCTGTTTTGCTCTGGCGGGAAGTAGAATGAATGGATTCGACGCGGCAGTCGATCGATGCGACAGGTTGCGGAGAACTGATCTGCCACTCAAATCAATGGCATGGATTTCGGCGTAGATCGCTGGTCAGAAGTGAATCGGAGCCAAACCTCGGTGATCAGCCCTCTGGCTGGCTGTTAGCTGGTGGTGATTTCCTTGAGCATTTCGTGGGCCCAGGTGCTGCGGCTTAGGCGTTCATTGCCTTGGGTGCTCAAGAATTTAACATTGCTGTATTTAGCATCGCGGTAATCGAGAATGTCGCCCCGAGCAATTGCTTCCAGCACTTGCTCGATGCCGCGCTCCAACGTCCACTGCGGCTCAAAATTCAATTGGTTGCGGATTTTCGCGAAGCTGACTTTGTAGTTGCGGCGATCCGTGTCTTTTTCGTCGACAAGCAGATCGGCGCCGGGCACGTGCTGATGCACAATCTCGCCCACCTGCTTGATGGTGTAGTTTTGTGCGTCGCAGCCGACGTTGAAAATTTCGTCGCCGACGATTTCCAGCGGAGAAGCCAGGACGCTGGCTATGGCCAAGGCCGCATCGTCAACATGCACGAACGGCCGCCACTGATTCCCTCCCATGACCGTAATTTGGCCGTCGATTTTAGCCTTGGCCGTCAACAGGTTGACAACCAAATCGAAGCGGGTCCGGCCGGAAAGGCCATAGATCGTGGAAAAACGCAAGATGGTCGGTGCAAAACGGCCGTCGGACATTTGCCGCAACACTCGCTCCGCCGCCAATTTGGTGTTTCCGTAATGTGAAACCGGCCGGGTGTGCGACCGCTCGTCGAGCACTTCGTCGCAAGCGCCGTACACGGAGCAGGTGCTGGCAAAGACAAAGCGTTCCACGCCGCAAAGGCGCGCGACTTCGGCCACCATCCGCGTGGCCGACAGATTGACTTCGGTCGTCAGTTCCTTGTCGAGCTCGCAGGCCGGATCGCCAACGATGGCGCCGAGGTGGACCACCGCATCCATATCTTGCATTGCTTCCACGATTTTTCCCACGTGACGGAAGTCTCCCTGCACGACTTCCAAATTCGGATGGCCCAGGACCGAGTCGATTGGCTCGGTATCGTATAGCAACAAATCAAGTAAGCGGACGCGGTAACCGCCAGCCAATAACTTTGGAAGCAGAGCCGAGCCGATGTAGCCGGCGCCGCCGATGACTAACACATTTTTGCCCTGTCCGCGGCGCGCGTTGAGGACGCGTTCACGTTCCGGATCCGCAATTTTCTTCCAAATTTGCAACCACACCCGCGAACTTACCAACACCACCGTGGTGAGTCCCCAGGAAATAAGAAAGGCAATTCGCGGCAGGGTCAAATTGCCAAACTGTAGTCCAAAATGAAGAAAACCATAAATCAAATAACTTAAACCGACCGCCTGCAGCACTATCAGCGCTTTGTAGCGCCCCTGATAAAACCGGCCGTACGTGTAAAACCCATTCAGGTAGAAAACAGCCACGCAAATCAGCGTCAGCGGCCACGCCGCGTCCGCATATGCCCCGATCATGATCCAAAAGTGCTGCGACAAAGTTTTATCGGGCGGTACATCTCCCCGCAACACGTGATAAAACCATGTTAGCGATAATGCCGCTAACAGCGAGAACTGCACCATCAACACGTCGGCGAAAATGCGCAGCAGCATTCCCGGCGTGATTCTTCCGTTGGTAGCTTTAAACATAGCGGGTTACCTTCCTCATGAGGTGTCGTTCGATGGACGAATTGATCAAACAACGATGGCTTCACGTGAAGCCAGCACTCCTTTTCCTCTGTTGCCGGAAGTATTTTCTGAGTGTGATTCTAGGCGGTTCAAAATGTAAGGAAGCAATGCTTATTGAGCGGCTAAATGTGCCCTGATTTCCACAGCCGATTCGTGAATGCGCTGACAAGCACGGCAGATTTCCAGTGCTGTTTCGTCCGTCATGTGCGACCACAATGGCAAACTTAAACTCGACGCAGCCAGCCACTGGGTGACCTCCAATCGCCCCTCGGGCGGAGAAAATTGTCGGTAAGCCGTTTGGCGATGCGCGGGTGGATCATAGTATTTTCGTGTGTCGATATTCTCCGCAGCCAGAGCCCGGGCGAATTCATCTCGCGACAATCCAAAGGCGGAGGAATCCACGGTAATGGAAAAATCCTTGTACGAGCAGCGGTTGCCGGACAGCACTTCCTGGAAGCCCAGGCCGGGCAGCCGGCCGAGTTCGCGGCGAAATATGGCCACGATTTCTTGCCGACGGGCTGCGTGTTTTTCCAATAACGCCAAGCTGTGCCGACCCAGGCAAGCGTGAAACTCGCTCATTCGGGCATTGATGCCCGCGAACAAACTATCGTAACCGTTTCCCATGCCGTATTCACGACCACGCCGAATCTTTTCCGCCAATTCATCGGAATTCGTGGCCACAATCCCCCCTTCGCCTGCCACGACAAGCTTCGTGGGGCTCAAACTGTACACCTGCGCGTCGCCTTGTGGTCCTACGGGGACGCCTTGGTATCTGGCGCCGAATCCGTGGGCTGCGTCAAACACCAATTTCAGATTGCGGCGTTTTGCAATTTGTTCTAATGCGGCAATATCGGCCGGGTTGCCAAAGTTGTGTACCGCAACAATGGCGGACGTCGTGGGAGTAATGGCCCGCTCCACTGCGGCCGGATCAAGGTTGTGCGTGTGACGGTCGACGTCGGCAAAAATCGGCTTCAGCCCCGCCCACACGGCGGCACTGATCGTGGCCATAAATGTAAAGCTGGGAGCTATAATCTCGCCTTTCAGCCCGAGGCCTTGATAGGTAAGCATCAATCCCGTGGTGCAACTGGAAACGGCGACGGCATGTCTGGCCTTCAAATGTCCGGCGGCAGCTTCTTCAAAAGCCCGCAAATGACGGCCTCGAGTCACCATCCCGGAGTTGATGATTTCGGAAAGCTCGGACGAAAGCTCGGCGAATGTGGGTAGGGTGGGGCGGACAATCGGAAGCAATTGTTCAAAAGCAGGTTTACCGCCGACGATTGCGGGAGATTTCATCGAGATGTCCATCGCGGTTGACATTATGTTTCTCAAACTTCCAGTAAATTATTTTTCA
>DATJYL010000217.1 GCA_035499655.1 Pirellulales bacterium | reverse complement strand
GCTAACGTGCGCCGAAAAATCTTCGGCCGATTTGTGCGCGTTGGAATCGAATTGGAACGCAAAACCGCCGGAACCGGTTTGGGTTTGTACATCGTTCGCACTTTGATAAAACGAATGGGAGGCAAAATCCAAGCACGGAATAAGCCAGATGGCCAAGGCACTATCTTTGAAGTGGAACTGCCTACTGCTTAACGAGCAATCTCGAGGCTCATTTTCGGCTTACCCCGCTTCATTCTTCGATTGTTTCTTTTATGAAGCACATATTAATCGTCGAGGACGAAACGCATTTGGCAATCGGGATCAAATACAATCTCGAGGCTGAGGGATATTTGGTGACCACAATGAGCGACGGTCCCTCCGCGCTCAATTTTCTAAACGAGAATCCAGCTCCAGTAGATCTGATTATTCTCGACCTCATGTTGCCGGGAATGAGTGGCTACGACGTTTGTAAGATACTTAGAGAGCAAGGAAGCGATGTGTCAATCCTGATGCTGTCGGCTCGCACACTCACAGAAGACCGAATCCGCGGCTTCGATGTGGGAACTGATGTTTATTTACAAAAGCCATTTGATCTGGAAGAGCTTCTCAGCGTTGCGCGAAATCTGTTATCGCGCCAACGGCACGCCCGATCGACTGACGTAACTTTGGCCGCTCAGGTGCAATCGCCACCACCGGGTGGCTCGATGTACCGTTTTGCCCAGGGGCGCGCGGTGGTGGATTTCGATAGCTATCAAGTCCTGATCGATGGACGGGCCGTTCGATTAACAGCCTTGGAAATGAAACTGCTGCGATATTTTATCCAGCATGAAGGTTCTGTTGTCACTCGTTCCGAGTTGCTGGAGAATGTGTGGGGCATGTCACACAGCCCTACTACGCGGACCGTTGACAACTTTATCGTGAATCTACGGAAGTATTTTGAAAAAGACCCAGCCCAGCCACAGCACTTTCTCAGTGTCCGCGGCGCCGGCTACCGCTTCGTTAGTCAAGTCAGCAATGATTGAAAATTGTGCCTAATTCAACCGGACCATTGATAAAATCGTTCCAAGCGTTTTAATTCAGGACAATCGGTAAAGAAAAATCGCTTTTGGCGAATTTCTCGTTCAAATTCAATCGCAAGGATTGCGATGAATAAGTAGCACGGGTCGAATAGGAAGTTTGGCCTGTCTTCGGTTGAAATTGCGGCTTGCACGGGGGTGTTTGATCGCAATTTGTTCAACCTTTTAGGGCCCGATACCGGATGGCCTGATTTGCATCTTTTTCCATAGACCGCAACGAGGCGGCGTTTCCCTCGCGACCACTGGGGTTGGCGGTGTTGGAAATATAGGGAATGCAAACGGGCTGACCTGTAAGCGGGCCTTTATTATGCGCGATGGGCAGCGTCCCAAAAGTCGAGGCATTCTCGAATTCGCTCGGTGAATTTTACACAGCTCATATTTTGGATCTTGGAACGCCCAAGTCCAAGTTGCCGTTTCTGAGAATGCATTCTTGCAATCGGCGTTCTTGAACAATGCCGCCCCGTTTACAATTGCTTGATTCTAATCTCGAGGTCAGGCAGAATAGCTGCTGTCCAGATTTTACCAAGGACGATTGAAGTTGGTCGTGCAGAAAGACGGATCATGAACTGCGACGACGTGTTTGCTATTTTGACACGCGGTCCATTTCCGACCGGTTCCCGGGACGATATCGCGGTTGAAGCTCATCTGCTAATTTGTCCCACATGTCAACAACTTGCGGAGGCACTCCGCCCGAGCTGTGAAATGTTGCGCGAGTCAATCGGCCCGGATGAGTGCCAAGAGCTCCCCGGCTATTGGAGCGATTCGCTCGGTGCCCCACGTGATTTGGCGATATCACTCGCGCATCCGACGGGCGATCGGCGATTTCGACTGCTGGGTGGTCAACCGCCGGCTACGGCACGCTTCACACAGCGGTTAAATCTGTGGCAATTTATGGCGGCGGTTGTGCTGGGAGTCGTGTTGGTTGCGGCCTTACAAGCTGTGGTAACCAATCACGACACGCCGCGGATGGCCGCAGTTGCCCGATCGGCCGAAAAAATCTCAGGCAATGTTTTGAGTGTATCATCCGAAGCCGAAAACAATCCGTTGCCTCTCTTTGAAAAGCTCAAGCCGGAATGTCGCGGCGGGGACGCATTGTCGCCAATTGCGGCGGTGTCATTCGTGGATGATCCTTCAGCATTGGTCCCGGAGCCGTCTGTGGCCAGCCAACGCTGTTGTACACAATGTCATCATGCCGGCAGCGAAATACGGCTTTCGCAAACCGCTAAGGCCCACTTAGATCACTATTGCATTGCTTGCCACGATTCCAGCGGTTAGTCCGCGTTAACTCGTCCGATTTTACGGGTTTTATCGGACTTTCCGGTAGTCTGCTTGAAGAGCCTCTTTTCTCCGGTTACCATGCATTTTATGGTTCGAAAGTAGCCAATTTGCGCAGTTTGTATTGTCGTGGAATATGAACAGGTACACGGATCTGTACTCGTGATGTGGAATATCGCGGCGGTATGTTACGCCTTGAAATCCCTGAATCACATTGATCCGGCTATTCAGGAATCAGCCTCATGGTGACGAAATTTGTGTTGATAACCAGTGCTGTGTTTTGGATGGCTTCCGCCGTGTTGCACGCCGACGATGCTTTGCTGGAGCAACTCTACGGCAGCGGTGTCCATGCCTACAATCAGGGCGATTATCTCGGAGCCTACGACTCCTTAAATTCTGCAATCAAGGGAGGCACTAATGACCCTCGGGCTTACTACTTTCGAGGGCTTGCATATCTGAAGCTAGGACGCGATCCGGAAGCAAAGGCCGACTTTCAAGCAGGAGCGGAATTGGAAGCTGGCGATAGCGCTGACGTTTATCCCGTCAACCGCTCTTTAGAACGCGTACAAGGCCGATCTCGGCAACTACTAGAGCAATATCGAACCACAGTACACGCCGCTGCAGTTCAGCGCAAAGAAGCTGAACATCAGGCCCGCTATGAGGAACGCGCTGCTGCTGAGCAAGACGTGCTGCGGCAAGTGGCTCCAACCGAGTTGCCTTCGGGCGTTACAGGTCAGCCTAATTCCTCTCCGGATGGTAGCGGCGAAATGCCAGCAAAAAGCAATAAGTTGCTTGATAAATCTTCTCCAGAACCCGACAAGAATCCTTTTGAACAGGAGCCTTCAAAATCAGCACCTAAATCTACTCCCGGCAACAGTGATAATCCCTTTGGCGGATCGGAACCTCTACCCCAAAAAACTTCCACACCAACTCCGGCAGCCAACGATGATCCATTTGGCAATCCTCAACCTTTGCCGCCTGCAAAACCCGCCACTGGTGCTATGCCTGTGCCTGCGGGGCACACTCACGATCGGGTAGTTCAACCCACGGCGCACGGTCTGAGTAGTTTGATGCACGCAGTTGTGCAGGGTTCAAAAGGTGATCAAGTGGCCCCGCCAGCTTCTGCCGGCTCCCCTCTTCCTGATATTCTACAAGGAATTTTTGGTCATGGCTCTGCTTCAACCTCTGGAGTAAACACTACCCTTCCTCCCGCTCAGCCGTCCGTTGGAGTTGCAGGATCTCCGCCAACACAAAACACTAATCCACCCGGTGAGACTTCCCCGCCAGCAACAACTCCTGCAACGCCCCTCCAAGGTGGTGCAGCCACTGGTACTCCGACACTTGGAGGCGAACAGCCAGCAGCGCAGCCGACGCCTCCTGCGGGTACACCGCCGCCGAACAACCCGGCACCGCCGCCAAAAGACAACGACAATCCGTTCAATTGACTTGGGAGAATCACGCCGATCTTATTCGGTGGTGAATTTGTAGATTGTCGTCGATTTGAATGTTTCGCCAGGTTTCAGTTCGGTACTCGGGAACTCGGGGCGGTTGGGTGAATCGGGGTAATGTTGCGTTTCCAAGCAAAAAGCGGCATGTTGCGGAAAGCCGCCATTGATCGGATCGCCGTCTAAGAAGTTTCCCGTGTAGAACTGGATGCCCGGCTGATCGGTCCTTACCTCCATAACCCGGCCGCTGGCGGGATCTTTTGCCTTGGCAGCCAGGGCCATTTTTCCGTCTTGATTGCGCAGCACGTAGCAATGGTCGTAGCCCCGGCCACCCTGTTTTTTGATTTCCGCCACGCCGGGGCCAATGGGTTTCAGCGACGTGAAGTCCATCATGCTGCCTTTTACATCCTCCATTTTTCCAGTGGGAATTAGCGTGTCATCCACTGCGAGATATTTGTCAGCGGCAATCATCATTTGCTGACCTAGGATGTCGCCTGAACCGGCGCCGGCCAAATTCCAGTACGCATGATTGGTGAGGTTGACGACCGTATCTTTGTCGGTAGTGGCGGCGTAGTCGATCTTTAATTCGTTATCCTTCGTCAGCCAATAAGTAGCCGTTGCCGTAAGCGTACCGGGGTAGCCTTGCTCACCGTCTTTGCTGACGTATGTGAATTCCACACCAATGGCATCTGCGGATTTGACGCCTTTTCCCTGCCATAGCTGGTGGTCAAAGCCTTCGGGTCCGCCGTGCAAATGATTCGGCCCGTTGTTAATGGGGAGAGTGTAGGTTTGTCCATCCAACGTGAACTTTCCTTTAGCAATGCGATTGCCATAACGCCCAATCGTTGCGCCAAAATGGGCAGTGTGTTTGATATAACTGTCTAAATTATCGAAACCCAAGACGACGTTTTTCACATTGCCTTCTCGATCGGGCACTTCAACGGATACGACATGCCCGCCATAGTTGGTCAGTGTTACGACCATCCCATTGGGATTGGTAAGCGTATAGAGTTGGACTTCTTGGCCATCACGCCATTTACCCCAAGATTTTGCGTCGATCATGAATGACCCTTTCTGGTCAGTAACCTGATTGGAAGAATCCTGTTTGCCATCTTGTGATAGAACATCACCGCCACCTGTGCCCGCTTTTGGCGAGATGAGCGTCGGTTCTCGATTGTCTTGGCATCCCGAAATGATCGCTGCTGGCAAACATATTCCTAATGCAAAAGCTAGTGGTGCTAACGACTTCATCGTGTTGCTCCCCGAAAATTTTGCCAAGTTCTATCGGCCGCACTGCGGTTTGACAATCCTTGGCGCTTCACAATTCCCGGCAACATTATGGACGATCGGACCCATTGCAATCAACCATGTAAGTGACTTCTAACTCTGCATTTGGAGCTAAACTTGTGGTGAGTAATTAGGGTTCCAAGGAGAGGGCTAACAGAAAGCTATAGAGGGTATCCGGTCGCCGAAGAATTCGATAAAATGATCGTTCGCCCAGTGGCCTTGTCGTTTCTCTTGGTTGAATGGGACCTATCACAAGTCCTTTTTGCCAGGTAATAGACGATAAAACTCAATTTCCGAATACCGAGTCTTCCATGTCTACAATTCAAAGCCGAACCGTCGAACTTTTAGGCAAAGATGCCGATGCTCTATTGAAGTATAAGTGCCGTGGTTTTTCCACGGCTAGTTTGCATTTGCCGGGGCCCGATTTCGTCGATCGTGTGGTATCTCTGAGCGATCGCTCTCCCACTCTGCTGCGTAATTTCCAGCAGATCCTGAACACAGGCCGATTAGGCGGTACCGGTTATGTGTCGATCTTGCCGGTGGACCAAGGCATTGAACATTCCGCCGGGGCTAGCTTCGCTCCTAACCCAATTTTTTTTGATCCTTCAGCCATTGTGGAATTGGCGATCGAGGGTGGTTGCAACGCTGTGGCAAGCACTTTGGGAGTGCTAGGATCTGTCAGCCGCAAGTATGCCCACAAAATTCCTTTTTTAGTGAAATTGAATCACAACGAATTTCTTAGCTATCCAAACACCTACGACCAAATTTTATTTGGTCACGTCAAGCAAGCGTTTGAAATGGGTGCGGTTGCCGTCGGTGCCACGATTTATTTCGGCAGCGAGGAGAGCCATCGCCAACTGCAGGAAGTTTCTACGATGTTTCAGCATGCGCATGAATTAGGGATGGTTACAGTTCTGTGGTGTTATTTGCGAAATAGCGCCTTTAAGAAAGACGGTGTCGATTACCACACCGCCGCCGATCTGACGAGCCAGGCTAACCATCTTGGCGTGACCATACAGGCGGATATCATCAAACAAAAAATGCCCACTACGAATGACGGTTTTGATGCCTTGAAATTCGGTAAGACCGATCCGCGCGTTTACAGCGAATTGATGCCGGGTAACCATCCGATCGAAATGGCTCGCTACCAAGTGGCTAATTGCTTTATGGGGCGTTCGCCGCTAATCAATTCCGGTGGCGAAAGCAAAGGTGCCAGCGACTTGGCCGAAGCCGTTCGCACGGCGGTAATCAATAAACGGGCGGGCGGTATGGGTCTGATCTCAGGCCGTAAAGCGTTCCAAAAACCGATGAATGAGGGTGTGACTCTGTTACATACGATTCAGGACGTTTATTTGGACGACAGCATTACAGTGGCTTGATTCCATGGCGAGACTTGAGCACTTCAAATTTTACATTTAACGGAGGCGATTGCCATGAGTTTGTTAGAGCAACTCAAAACCATGACGGTAGTCGTTGCCGATACCGGTGATTTCGAAACCCTGGCTCAGTATACGCCGCGTGATTCGACGACCAACCCGTCGCTGATTTATCAAGCGGCTCAGATGCCACAGTATCAACGGTTGATTGATGAGGCCATAGAATCGACACACACTGTTGGTGGTAGCGAAAGGCAGCGAATGGATGCGCTAGTCGACCGATTATTTGTCGATTTCGGCCAGGAAATTCTCAAAATTATTCCTGGCCGTGTGTCAACAGAAGTTGATGCTCGGTTGTCGTTTGATGGCCAAGCGACCATGGCTCGAGCCCGCGGATTGATTAAGTTGTACGAAGAAGCTGGCATCAAGCGCGATCGCATTCTGATTAAAATCGCTTCTACGTGGGAAGGCATCAAAGCTGCGGAAATACTTGAGAAAGAAGGCATTCACTGCAATCTGACGTTGTTGTTCAGCTTCCCACAAGCGGTGGCTTGTGCCGAGGCGGGCGTAACACTCATTTCGCCCTTCGTCGGACGCATTTTGGACTGGTTTAAGAAATCGCTGGGCGTTGATTCCATCCCGCCGCCAGAAGACCCGGGTGTGAAATCGGTTTCACAAATCTACAGCTATTTCAAAAAATTTGGCTATAAAACGGAAATCATGGGTGCCAGTTTTCGGAACACGGGCGAAATCATTGAACTGGCCGGTTGCGACTTGCTGACCATTTCCCCCAAATTATTGGAGGAATTGAGAACCACCAACGGCAAATTGGTGCGGAAGCTCGATCCTGCGGCCGCCAGAAACAGCGACCAGAAAAAAATCTCGTTGGATGAGAAGACCTTCCGCTGGATGTTGAATGAAGATGCCATGGCCACCGAAAAATTGGCCGAGGGCATCCGCCACTTTAGCACAGATCTTGTTAGGCTGGAAAAATATCTCAGAGAGCGCATTCACGCCACGGCAACCGTTTGAAACCCAGTCGCAATCTGGGGCAATCTTCACAATCTGTGAATTTTTAGTGACCCCGACGGGACTCGAATCGGGGCACGTAAGCAGTAATTCTGGCAAGGACTTAGGTAAATCGGTCATTTCAAGCGGCGCAGAATCCGGCGCATTTTCGGCTGATTTTGATGCCGATAACCACCCTTACCACCTCGCACGTGCGCGAGATGGCTTAGACGATGCCGCTTTGCGGACTGTCGTCAAGTCTTGGTCGAAGCTCTCAGACGATACCAAAGCATCGATCCTCGCGCTGGTGTCTCAACCCTCCAAGAATTCCACCGGGGAACACCGGGGAATCGCATCGGGGAAGCCGCCTCCCCGGTGCACGGGCACTGGGGATTAGCGGGGGTCTCTCTCTCCGTAGGAGAGAGACCCCGCTTTCCCCGGTGACCTGTGGGGTTCGTCCCGGTGATCACTGGGGAAACTCAACCTTCCCCAGTGAATGAGGCGCCGGGGGGACCCCAAGGCCTGAATCCTGAACCCACCCCCGGGCCTTCGAATGAGCGTATAGCACGATCTAAACCCTCTTCATCGTAAACTCGATTTTTGGAGCAACTTTTATGGCTGGACGACGAAGGCGAACAATCAAATTACTCGAAGAGTTGCGGGAGGAAGTAATGATGCCTGCGGCATACATGGTGTCCAGGGTGTGCCCAGAGCAATACAAGCGGAAACAGCCTCAAAACTGCGGCTACGTGTCATGGCTGTGGCACGATATTTGGGCTTCCGCAATGGATGCGTTGATATCTCTGTTGGAGTTGGAGAGTCAGCTGGCGGATAAGCTAGCGGTGGAGACTGGCGACACCACGCGCAAGCTGAAAAACAGACGGCTTGCCAACTTTAACAGAAGAGTTCGGGATGTCGGCTTGGCCGACGAATGGCGGTTGGATTTTGAGAACACATTTCTGCGGTTAAGTCCTAGCGAACAACATCCTTCGGCTGATGGGCCTGCAGTAGCATCAGAAGAGCCGATCGAGCCGGTGGCGAATGATCAGGCTTCCACGGTGGCAACCGACCGATGTTCAGAGATTCAACAACGTGGGGGACCCAACTAGCCCGGTTTTTTTGCCCACGCTACCCAGGCCTTTCGTACTGTGGAGTGCCACTAGTCCGTTTGACCAAAGAGCAGGCTTTCTAACGCTCAAATCCAAGTAGCAGTCGCATGACAACGATACCTGAAACCAGAATCGCTTCTACCGCTCGGCTGCAGCGTGAGGGCCGCTGGGCTGAGGCCTGTGAATTTCGAGAAGCAGAACGTCAACGGCTAAGACAAGCTGGAGCGACGCGGCGGGAAGCCGTAGACGGCTCTTGGGAGGCGATGCAGGCCAAGTTCCCTCCACCGGAAGGACCCACTGAGTCCGCGGAGGCTATACTGAACCGGTTAATCACGGTTCCATTCGTCCGACTCCAAGTCCGAATATAATGGTTCGCACCAGTAGTCGTACTCGGCGTCAGCCCAACAGCTAAGTTTGGACCACTCAGCCAAGCGCCCTAGAACATCTTCCGGCGTCCAAAGATAGGTCAATCGACGCAGATCACGGATTAGTTCTTCGCACCGCATACGAGTTGCTCATAACGATTGCCGTTGTCAAACGGATCGGCAACGGCTTTGGTCCGTTGACTGCTCAGCCGACATCTTAATCGAAAAACTTGGTGGAATTGCCACCATCGGGCATCCGCCCGGCGATTGCAGCGCCACCGACAAGCAGCCTTTCCGACAACGGGGACCCCATCGTTCTAGTTCTGAACCCGCTTCCACCCCGTTGCGCGCTCGTAAAGCTCGATCTAAAGCCCTCTCGGTTGTGGTGCCGCACCTCAGCTAGGCAAATTGGGCTTGAACGGTTAGCAAGAATTCGGCTGCTGGGTCTTTTTGACAGGAATTGACGGCAATAGACTTGCGACCGCAATGCCATCATAATGGGGGTCTTATCGTTCCACAAAGCTTGAGTCGCTGTTCCGACGATGCCCGACACCCCAGAACAAGAAGCTAGGCGTGAAATTGACGCCAAACTGACGGCAGCCGGATGGCTCGTCCAAAGCCATGACGAGCTTGATTTAACTGCTGGACGGGGGATCGCCGTCCGCGAATCTCCATTGAAGTCTGGATATGGTTTTGCGGACTACTTGCTTTACATCGACCGAAAAGCCGTCGGCGCCGTGGAAGCAAAGGCCGAAGGCACGCTCACCGGAGTAGAAGCACAATCGGCGAAATATGCCGCTGGCCTTCCCGACAATCTGCCGGCCCACTTCAGACCGCTACCGTTTCTGTTTGAGTCGAACGGTTCGATTATCTGCTTTACTGACGGTCTTGACCCGCGTCCGCGAAGTCGAGAAGTGTTCGGCTTTCCGCGACCTGAATCTATCGCGGAACTTGTCTCACAACGGGTGCAGCTTCGCGGCCGCCTGCGAGAAATTCCGCCACTGGACGCAACCCGACTCTGGCAAGTGCAGGGAACCGCGATCCGCAACCTTGAAAAATCGATGGCGGATAATCATCCCCGTGCCTTGATTCAGATGGCCACTGGTTCCGGCAAAACCTTCACTGCCGTCAACGAATGCTACCGACTGTTGAAGTTCGCCGGAGCCAAACGCATTCTAATCCTGGTCGATCGTAGCAATCTTGCTGACCAGATGAAAAAGGAATTCGACAACTTCGAGCCTCGGGACGATCCGCGCAAGTTTCCGGAGTTGTACACAATCCAATGGCTCCGTTCCAACGCCATCAATCCCGCGGCGAAAGTGGTCATCACAACGATCCAGCGTCTCTACTCAATGCTGAAGGGAGAAACAGAATTCGACCCAGAAAACGAAGAGGGGTCGGGCTTCGACACATCGCAGGCATGGCGAGGCGATCCGCCCGACGTGGTTTACAATTCTGCAATTCCTCCCGAATTCTTCGATTTTATCGTGGTGGACGAATGTCACCGCTCAATTTATGAGTTGTGGTCGCAAGTGCTGCTTTACTTTGATTCCTTCATAATTGGTCTAACTGCAACGCCCTCGGGCAAGACGATTGGCTTTTTCAACCAGAATCTTGTGATGCAGTATGGCCACAGCGAGGCAGTTGCCGACGGCGTGAATGTGGGTTTCGATGTGTACCGCATCTGCACGAAAATCACTGACCGTGGCGCGACGATTGAAGCCGGTGATACCGGGGTTTATGTGGACAAACGCCACAAGCTTACCCGCGCTGAACGGCTTGAGCTTCTCAAGCAAGACCTGACTTATTCCGCCAATCAACTCGACCGCGATGTCGTTTCCGAAAGCCAAATCCGCACCGTCATTCAGCAATTTCGAGATAAGGTACTGCCCGACGCTTTTCCTGGGCGTAAGGAAGTTCCGAAAACGCTCATCTTTGCCAAGGATGACTCTCACGCCGACGATATTGTTCGCATGGTTCGGCAGGAGTTTGCCGAGCGCAACGAGTTCTGCGAAAAAATAACTTACCGGACCGGCTTCACGCGCCGAACGCAAACAGTGACAAATGATGATGGCACGCAGTCAGAAGTCACCGATTGGGTGAAGACCTCCAGCCTGACCCCCGACGAAATCCTCGCGAACTTCCGCAACAGTTTCTTCCCGCGAATCGCGGTGACGGTTGACATGATATCGACCGGCACCGACGTGAGACCGATCGAGTGCGTGTTCTTCATGCGCAATGTAAAATCAGCCGGTTTCTTCGAGCAAATGAAAGGCCGCGGTGTCCGCATCATTTCGCCGGACAAGCTGAGGGCGGTCACGCCTAGTGCTCACGCCAAAGAACGATTCATCGTCGTCGATGCGGTCGGAGTGTGCGAACACGACAAGACCGATTCCTGCACGCTCAACCGTCAGCCATCCGTTTCATTGCCAAAGCTTCTGGAGTATGTCGCTCAGGGCGGAACCGACCCCGACGCCCTCTCGACCCTGGCCGATCGACTAGCCCGGCTGCAACATGAGTTTTCTGTTGCGCAACTAACCGAGTTGCGCGACTTGGCTGGCGGCAAATCGTTCCCAGAGCTTTCCCGCGATCTACTTCGGGCGATCGACCCCGACGCCCAAATTGAAGCGGCGCGGGCATTGCCCGATTTTACCGGCACCCCGACAACGCAACAAGTCGATACTGCGGCAACGCAACTTGCACAGCAAGCCGTCACGCCATTTTTGAAAGCCGCCTTCCGCCGGCGAATCCTCGAAATTCGGTCTGTCAACGAACAAACGATGGACCGGCAAAGCATCGACCAAGTGTTGTACTCCGGTTTCGACGCTGCCGCTGTGTTTCGGGCGCAAGCGAAGGTTCAGGATTTTCGCGCTTGGATTGACGAGCATCGCGACCATCTGACTGCGCTGCAAGTTATTTATGCCGGCACGCGGCCGCTAAAACTTTCACTGGGTGACCTACGAAGACTGAAAGATGCGCTGGGGAGCCGACCGCTGTCCGCCACTCCAACGCAACTTTGGAGCGCCTTTCAGGCGGTGGAATCCGACAAGGTTCAGGGGCTGGGTGGCTCGCAATTAGCCGACCTTGTATCACTTGTGCGCCATGCGCTGGTTCCCGATGTTGTCCTGGCGCCTTATGCCGACGAAGTACGAGCGCGGTATCAGGCCTGGCTTGTCGATCGAAGTGCGGCCAGCACATTCACAGCCGAGCAACGCCAGTGGCTCGACCGGATGGCGGAGCATATCGCCACGAGCCTCGGCTTTGTGCCTGACGATTTCGACGCTGGCTGGTTCGGACAGCATGGCAGTCTTGGCAAGGCGCACGCCCTGTTCGGCAATCAACTCACCACGCTCATCGCGGAGCTAAATGAAAGGCTCGCGGCATGAGTGAAGGAAATGGCCAATCGCCGCCGCAGGGTTGGACCGTAGCGCCCTTGGCTAAGATTTCCAGAATCAATCCATCGATCGATTGCGGTCCGATCAGCGACGATGCCGAGGTGAATTTCGTTCCGATGCGGGCGCTTGACGCAGAAGGCGGTGGGCTAGTCCGACCGGATCGTCGTTTATTTCGCGAAGTTAAGAAGGGATACACCCCGTTCCTTTCTGGCGATGTGATTATGGCAAAGATTACTCCTTGCATGGAAAACGGCAAGACCACAGTCGTACCGAGTCTGCCGGGAAGAGTCTGTTTTGGTTCAACCGAATTCCACGTCGTTCGCGGTGAAGACGGCATTAGCCCAAGATGGCTGTCGAATTTTCTTCTGCAATATCACGTGCGCCGCTCAGCACAGCGGGCGATGACCGGCGGAGTTGGCCAAATGCGAGTGCCCGCTTCTTTTCTCGAAAATCTCAACATTCCGATAGCGCCGACCGCGGAACAAGATCGCATTTGTGATGCGCTCGATGAATTGCTTTCCGATCTCGATGCAGGTGTCGCGGCGCTGGAGCGGACGAAAGCGAAGCTCGCGCAGTACCGAGAGGCGGTTCTAAAGGCGGCGGTCGAGGGCGCATTAGTCTCGTTCTCGGCAAGGCTTGAAAGACAAAATCTCGGCACACTTATCGAATCAGTCAATCAGGGCTGGAGTCCAAAATGTGAGCGTCAGGCTTCGGTCGATTCTGATGTTTGGTGCATCATTAAAACAACGGCAATTCAGGCGATGAAATTCTTGCCCAATGAGAACAAGGTTTTACCAACCGGGCTATCGCCTCGGCCCCAACTCCAAATAGTTGAAGGCGATCTTCTGATGACTCGTGCTGGGCCAAGAGCGAGGGCTGCTGTGACGTGCTTGGTGAGGAGCTCGCGACCGCGGCTAATGCTTTGCGACAAGGCGTATATCATTCGCTGCAAGAAAGAAAAAGTATGTCCGGCTTATCTCGAAGTCTGTTTTAACGCTCCTCAAATCATCGAAGCTCTTGATACCCTAAAGACCGGAATCAGCGACAGCGGAGTGAATTTAACCCAGGCTCGCCTCCTAGAACTAATAGTCCCCTTGCCATCTCCCGACGATCAACTAGCAGTTGTCGAAGCTGTCGAAAATCAAATGTCAGTCGTCGAGCATCTCCAAGGGGATTTGGATGCAAAGCTGAAATCCACTCAATCGCTGCGCCAATCGCTTCTTCGCCATGCGTTTTTCGGCAAACTCGTGCCACAAGACCTCGATGACGAGCCAGCAACGGAGCTACTGAAACGCATCGCGGCGGAGCGCGAAAAACTGGCGCGAATTGCTGTAGCCGAGCGGAATTCAATCCCAAGTCACGGACGCCGCGGAAACGCGCGGCGAAATCGAAATGAGCATCGCTGAAACACTTGATGCGTCGCAAATCGGCAAACGCGCGTGGAGCTACGCTGGTGTTCTGCAAGATGCTGGACTGAGTTGCTTCGAATACGTCGAGCAACTAACACTGCTCTTGTTCCTCAAGATGGCTGACCAGCTTACCGAGGAGCCATACAACAAGCCGGCTATCGTGCCGCCGGAACTTGGCTGGAAAGTTCTGCTTCAGCTCGATGGTGCCACGCTGGAAGACAAATACCGGTACATTCTCGAAAAGTTGGCTCTCAAAGGCGGGATGCTGGGAGTTATTTTTAAACGAGCCCGCTGCGAAATTCACAATCCGGCCCTTCTTAAGCAATTGATCGTCAATTTGATCGACACCGTGGACTGGCTCAGTCTGCCGGTGGATGTAAAAGGGACCATCTACGAAGAGTTGCTTCAGCGGTCCGCCTCCGAAGTGTCGCGCGGGGCCGGGCAGTATTTTACGCCCCGGCCGGTCATCCGAGCCATCTGCGATGTAATGCAACCGACTCCTGAGGATCATATTTGTGACCCGGCCGCGGGCACGGGCGGATTCTTGTGCCAAGCATATCAATATGTTCTTGACAAGTTTGACAAATTGCTGGACCGAGACCAAAAGCACACATTGCGCGATGAATTGGTCGAAGGGATGGAACTTTCGCCGAAGGTCGGTCGCATGTGTGCTATGAACCTTTATTTGCACGGGATCGGTGGCGACAAAATAGTCATCCACCCCGGTCATGACAGTCTTGCCACGACCTGGAGCAAAGAATACTCGATGGTGCTTACCAATCCCCCGTTCGGGAAAAAACAAAATCTGCTATTCGTCAATGAAGAAGGGGACTTGGAAAAAGAAAACCAGGTCATTGTGCGAGAGGACTTCTGGACTTCGACCAGCAACAAACAACTCAATTTCGTGCAGCACATTTTCACTCTGCTTTCGATCAATGGTCGGGCAGGCATGGTTGTGCCGGACAATGTGCTGTTTGAGGGGGGCGCCGGCGAAAAGGTGCGCCGCAACCTGCTCCAAAAATGCCGTGTTCACACATTGCTCCGGCTGCCGACCGGAATCTGGTACTCTCCTGGCGTGAAAGCAAATGTGATCTTTTTCGAAAAGAAGGAAGGCCGCGCTGAGCCGTGGACCGATAAGCTGTGGGTCTACGACCTGCGAACCAACATGCACTTTACATTGAAGCAATCACCGATTCAGCGCAAAGACTTCGACGAGTTCGTCGAATGCTACAAGCCGGGCAAACAGCATAAGCGCGAACCAACCTGGAGCGAGGAGAACCCCGATGGCCGCTGGCGCTGTTATGAATATGAAGAATTGCTTAAGCGCGACAAACTGAGCCTTGACCTGTTCTGGATCAAAGACAAAAGTCTTACTGACACCGATTCGCTGCCGGCGCCCGATATTCTCGCAACCGAAATCGCGGACGATTTGGAAGCGGCGCTTGAACAATTCACGAAAATTGCTGCAAAGCTAAGCAATCGACCTAGTCCAAATGCGTAGACGAAACGATCGATCGAACCTTCGAACATCCTATTCATATATGGCAATCTGGCTAATCCGCGCCGAAAAGCATGGCGAATACGAGCAAAAATTTCTTCAGGAGAAGCGTGTTTATGTCACCTGGGGTGGGCTGGCAACAGACTTGCTGAAACTTAAGGATCGACAGGCACTCATAGACTTTCTGGCGGATATCTATCCCAACGCCAAGCCCAAGCGATTGTCGAATTGGGCCAGCCAGATTTGGCCTTTTGCGCATGAAATGAAGAAAGGCGATTTGGTAGTTTTGCCGCTTAAATCACAACCGGCCATCAATATTGGTGAAATCACGGGCGACTATAGTTTTGAGGCAAATGGTCCTGACCCCTTCTACCATTGGCGTTCGGTAAAATGGATCGCTGACTCGATTCCGCGCTCTCACTTTGGAAAGGATTTGCTGCACTCATTCGGCGCTTTTATGACGATTTGTCGGATCAAACGGAATGACGCTGAAAGCCGGATCAACGCAATGCGGCAGAGCGGATGGAAGCCCGACCCCAATCTAACCGGCACTGCAATTGTAGCCGAAGCGACAGACGAATCGATTGAACCTTCTGACTTGGAAGAACTCGGCCGCGACCATATTGCGCAACTAATCATTGCCAAATTCAAAGGGCACGGCCTCGCTCGGCTCGTCGACGCAATTCTTAGAGCTCAAGGTTATACGACATATCTAAGTCCCGAGGGGCGCGACCGAGGCGCTGATATTTTGGCAGGTGCTGGACCGCTTGGATTCAGTTCGCCACATCTTTGCGTTCAGGTCAAATCAGAGGATTCGCCAATCGGACGACCCGAAATTGACAAACTTGAGGGGGTCATGAAACATTTTCATGCAAGCGAAGCCCTATTTGTCTCATGGAGCGGATTCAAAAGTAATGTGTACAGCGAGTCGTCAACCAGCTTTTTCAGTGTTCGGCTGTGGTCTCAAAAGGAATTGCTCGAAGCGTTATTCGCCCACTATGACCAACTCGACGATGACTTGAAAGCCGAGTTGCCCTTGAAGCGAATCTGGACTGTAGCAGTACAGGAAGATGATTGACGAGTTTGCTTTCGTCAGCGTTATCGGCACTTTAAGACGGCGCCTGCGGTGTACGTGCTGTCAAACGCCAATCCAGGCGGGACTAGTGAAGAGAGGAAATCGAACCCTGCGGGACTGTGCCGCCCCCTAACGCGGTTTATAATGCCGCTGCGCCGCCAAGGCGCGGTCCACTTTCCAATGCACTTAAACCAGACTCGTATCCATTCAGTGAGGTTCGCAAAGATGGCACAAAAAAAACAATCAGCGACTAAAGACGCCATCAAGCTTCCATATACCGAGGTGAAGCAAGGAGGAAAATCGCTGCTTTTAACGAGTATGCCTGCGTGGGCTCTCGTTGAAGTGTCCTATGTGGCAGTGCGCAGAGTCGATGAGGAAGAGGGAGCTGTTCAGCGCCCATTAAATGAAAAGCGAATTTCAAAAATACGCGACTTTGCCTTAGCTGGTGGTGACTTTCCGGCATGCATAATTCTGAATTGGGTAACTCCCGAATCAATCGTAATCAAAGCGAAAGATATTCGAGTTATGGTTTCCTCTAGATCGGCACAAATCATTGACGGACAGCATCGTGTTTCGGGAATCGAAGAAGCAATAAAATCGCGCAGGTCAATGAGGAATATGGAGATTCCAGTAGCAATTTATAGACAGCTTACGACGCGCCAATGTGCAGATATATTTTTGTCAATCAATACGGAGCAAAAGCCCGTGCAAAAAAGTCTTGCGTTCGATCTATTTGGTATCGCCAGCGAACATTTAGTGGATCAAGACGCGATTCGCGCAGCCGACATTGCTGAGTCTCTAAACGATGATGAGGATTCGCCATATTGCGAACTCGTAAAGTATTCTGGTCCATCGCATCATCAAGGACCAAAAGCGTCTCTAGGAATTGCTTTGTCCACAATGGTCAACGCGCTAAAACCTCTTGTGTCCGCTAATGGTGTCTTCGCGACGATGGGAGTGAGGGAACTTGTAAATCAAACAAAGGTCGTAATGACATTTTTTGGTGTGCTAAAGGAATGGTATGGCGAACAATGGGAAGACCGCACCAACGCATTTATGCACGCCGCTGGCTTTACGGGTGCCATTAAATTCCTGGAAGTTCATCTAATCCCTCATTGCGGCAATAAACGCAAATACACCGCGGCCGTAATGCGAGAAGCAATGGACCTTGACCGCGACAAGCGAATCTACCGCGAAGAGCTAGTTGGGTTGCAGGGGCGGGCAAGTGCGCGGAAAGTCACTGAAAGGCTAATTGGACAATTCAAGCCGGCGCGTGTTACCGAAGATGACATCGAGTTTTAGGTAGGACAATTCCAGTGCATCGCGCGGCATACTATCTGGAAAACCTCTTTCCTGGCAGGGTCAATCGCGTAATTGTAGAAGCCTATGTACTAACGCCAGGAGATGGCACCACCGTTTCTGCCGCTCTACCTGTAGATGCCAACAACTACTATTACTCTGCTTGCATGTCGATTGTTGAAGGGCTTCGCGCAATTGATGCAGGATTTTTCACTTGGTCAACTGTCAAGCTGTACTATTCCGTGTTCTACGCAATACGAGCGATACTTGGTTGGGACAATTTTGCTGTGTTCCGGCAGGACGGAAAAACTCCATATCAAGTCAGAGGAATAGCTGGCTGTTCGCCGCAATTTATTCCGGGCACGGGCAGTCATAAGTCCATGATAAATTGCTTTCGACGGCTAATGCCTAGCCATTTTTTATTGTCACAGCCGGTCGATCAAGTGGAGGCCCTCGATGGCTTTGGTTGGCTATTAAAAAAACGGGAAGATGCCAACTATGCGATTCCACGTTTTTGCGAACCAGAAATCCCTGAGCACTACGAGCAAATCACTCGTATTGGCGTTCGGCAAGCGATTGCTGCGTATCTCGACCCTGCCGCCGGCTTGTTAACTTTCGATAAAGACCACGCAATAGCGTCGTTTCCACTTGCAGTTTTGAGGTTCGCAGGAGACGCTGCGGTGGCCCACGGTGGCGCAGCGATTGATTCCGACGAACTAGACTTCCTGGTTAGAAAGTGTCGTGAGAGAAATGCGGTGCTGGCGCCCCTTATGACTTTCATAAGGAGAACGATCAGGACCTAAATAATGTTACCAAGCTTAGCCACTGATATAGGTACACAACCTTTCAGCAACAAAACCTTGAACCACTACCTGACGTAAGATAAAACCACTCGTTTATGCCCGTCCTTCGCGCGTAGCGTGTAAGAGCGTACACTTAGAATCCGTCGGGCGGCCGTTCCATCGACGGGTGAGAATGGCCCGAATAGTGCCCGTGGGGGGTGAGTGCCTTTTTTGCCTTTTCAGCACGACTGTTCGCGGTCGGCCCGAGTAAAAGGCAGGGTTCTTATGGCAATGTCAACTAGCGAAACGCGGACTGACGTAATTCGCCGACTCAAAAGACTGCTGGCGAGGTTGGAAGCTAACCTAGAAAGTTTCGTCAACGATTCCAACTGTTATATCAAGCTGGCGGCGGATAAAAAGTTCTCAATCGCGATAAGCTATTTGGTGCAGCTTGGTTTTGTAGCCGATGCTCGAAAGTTGAACGCGGATTGGCTCGAATTCTTCACCGCTCTAACTAATGAGCATATGTCAGGTCTGGATCCGTACTATAGGGAAAAACTGCAGGTGCCATCCCGTGAGGAATTAGACGCTTATCGTACCCCAGAATCTAGGGCGATGATACTGAAATTCCAAGCTCATGACTTACTCGAACACGTCAAGGAACTGCAAAATCATTTGTCGGAGTTAGCGGTCGACGCCGACCTCAAAACTTCCGGCAACACTGCAATTAGTCGCGGCATTCGTAAATGGACTAATCTCGATCAACTCCACGATGAGCTAAGACCGCAAGGAAAAACCGATGGAGAAATTGTGGCGGTCTTCAAAGTTCGATACAGTAAGCAGTGGAGCAGTATTCTTACTGATCTTAGAAAAGGACTCAAGGACGAAAATGAAGCAAGGTCTGTAGCGGAGGCAAATGCCATAAAGCATCTGCGCAACAGGCGCCAAACTATGAAACGGAAGTGAGCAAATGCATGCCAGAGACCACTTGCGGTTGGTGCTAAATTAGGCATGCATAGACGCAGTAACCCAAATAATTTCTCAGCATTGTTAATCGAGAATATCTGAGCAGTGCATGGTAGTCCTGGTACTAAATTCAATTTAGCACCTCACGGCTCTTTGGGAGTGAAAATAAGCTAACTCGTAACTACAGGAGTTAGCTATGCCAAAGCTTTTTACGACGCGCGAAGTGGCCGAATTACTTGGAACATTAGAGTGGCGTGTCCGCCGCCTCTTCGAAGATGGTTCTCTCCCAGAACCCGATAAGTTTGGTGGCAAACGCGCGATTCCAGGTTCCCTCATACCGCAGATTGTCGACCTACTTCGGGAACGAAACTGGCTCGTGAGCCGCCCTGTCAGCTTGGAGACTCAACGCCAGGAGGTGGCCAGTGCATAGCGCTCTGAAAGCCCCCGCTCTCCCAACAGTTGCCACGGTGTCGCCGATCACTGTCAGCGAGGTTCAAGCCGCCGAGTTGCTGGGGATTTCGAGTCGAACACTTTACGAATGGCGCCGGCAAGGCATCGTCCCATGTATTCGGATTGGGAGCCGGATTCTATACAGCGTCGATCGACTGCGGGCCTGGGCCCACGAGCAAAGTACGTTCAGTACTTCGGAGGCGCACAGCGCATGAAAATGGCCTGGGCAAGCCGACCAAGACGTGCCCAGACCAAAATGTTGGAGACACTTTAATGGTACAGGCCTACTGCAACGCCGTCCAGCGAGTACGCCAGCGGCGATTGAAAATCAAACCTAAGAAACAATTCGATAAGCGCCCATGTGCGGATTGCGGGCTTTTGCTCCTTTCGTCCAGCAGCAGGTGTTGGAACTGCGATAACCTTCGCTGGCAAGCCAGCGGGAGGTCGATGTGAGCGCAGCCAACGGGAAAAGTCGAAAGCCGCCTGTCACTTCCGAGATTCTCGATCGGCAACCGCCCAGAAACCTCGAAGCGGAAAAAGCAGTTCTCGGTAGCCTGTTGTTGGATTCAAAGCGCTATCCCGAAGTTGTCGCGGTTATTAAACCCAGTGATTTTTATGACGACGCCAATCAGAAAATATTTGGTCACTTTGCACCCATCTACGAGTCTGGCGCCAAGATCGAAATGGCACTCCTCGTGCATCGACTGCGTTCATCGGGAGACTACGATCGAGTGGGTGGCGCTGCATATTTGGGCGATGTGACTCGCAGCGCCCCCACTCCAACAAACGTGCTGCACTACGCAGGCATTGTACGCGAATTGGCGAACAAGCGCCGCACGATCGACATAAGCACCGTAATGATGCGGGACGCTTACAATGGAAAGAGCACCGCCAACATCATTTCTGACTGCCGCGGTGAGCTTGAACAAATTTCGGCATCTTCTAACTTCGTCTCATTTCGCCGGTTTACATGCAAGGAATTGTCTGCGGCGGAGTTTCCGCTCGAATATCTGATTCCAAACATTCTTGTTGCCGGCCAGCACGGTGTAATCGGCGGTCGACAGAAAACTCTCAAAACGTCAATCGGCATCGACCTCGCCATTTCGCTGGCGACAGCCGGACACTTTCTCGGCTACTTCAAAGTCGCCCGAGGCTGCCAGGTGGCCATGATGACGGGTGAGTCGGGCCTAGCCACAATTCGGGAAACTGCTGACCGGATCGCTAAAACTGCGAATTACCGGCTCGATAAAATCAGCGGCCTCGTTTTCTCGGATCAACTACCGCAACTCTCCGACCCTCAACACATCGACGCCTTAAAAAGGTTCATCGACAACGACGAAATCGAAGTGCTGCTGATCGATCCGGCCTATTTGTGCATAGATACTTCTGGCAATGAAGCAAGTCTGTTCCATATGGGGCGCATTCTTCGGCCGATCGGCGAACTTTGCATAGAGCGCGGAGTAACGCTGTTACTGCTGCACCATTTGAATAAGTCTGGACAGGCCGATCTATTCACACCACCCGAACTCGCTCACCTCAGTTGGGCCGGATTCCCCGAGTTTGCCCGCCAATGGCTATTGTTGGGACGCCGCGAACAATATGAACCCGGAAGTGGTGTGCACCGTTTGTGGCTCAACTGTGGCGGAAGCGCCGGACACTCCGGTTGTTGGGCCGTCGACATTGATGAGGGCGCATATGATCCAAACACGCCGCGGCGGTGGGAAGTGCGAGTTGACCGCGCAGAAACTGCACTGCGCGAATCCTTACAGCGGCAACAGACCGTAAGGACTGAAGCGAACCGGCAGAAATCCGATGCTCGTTTAGCTGCGGACCGCACAGCCGCTGTTAAATATCTCACGATCCATCCCGAAGGAGCAGCTATGCACACGATTCGAGATAATTCTGGAATCAACAGTACAAAACGATGCAACTTGGCTCTTTCGAAATTGCTAGAGGACGGTTTTATCGAAACGGTCGAAGTTCGTGGCCGCAATGGCAAGTTAAGTACGCACAACCGAATACGGCAAAATAACCCCGATCTGTTTGGCCAACCTCCGGAACAAGTGAAGCTTTAACCAATGACCGGCAAAAGGCAAGAGAGCAAATGTTTCTATAAATTGTCACTTTGAATCGACTATCATAATAAATTGAAAAATGCAACTTGACGATACGTTAAGTCTGGGATATGATCACCACGATGGCGAAAAAATACAAGCTGCTGTCGGAACAATTGCGTGATGCAATCCTTGGCGCTGAGGTATCGCGGGCGCGTATCGCTAGAGACTGTGGGCTAACAGAATCCCTGTTGTCGCGGTTTCTGCATGGTAGAGGCGGTCTTGGGCAAGAATCGATTGACACGATCGGCAAATACTTGGGACTGCAGATGATTGCAGGTAAGCAAGATCGCAAAACGAGCACGAAAGGTCGGTGAAGCATGGCCAGTATTTCCAAAGACAAAGACGGCGGACGCCGGATTCAGTTTGTAAATTCGTGCAAGCAGCGGAAGGCGGTCCGCCTAGGCACGATTCCGCTCAAAGCAGTCAATGAGGTCAAAGCCAAGGTCGAGGTGCTCAACGCTGCCGTGATTACGCGAAGCGGGTGGGATCGTGAGACTGCCGAGTGGGTTGGCGCCCTTGACCCTGCTCTGTACGACAAATTGGCGAAAGTCGGATTGGTATCAAAGCGGCAGGTGCCCGAGCAAGCTGCCCTGGGACCATTCCTTGACGGTTACTTGGCGAAGCGGGCAGACATCAAGCCAGGCACGATGCGGAACTTGAGAATTGTCCGCAACAACCTCGTTCTGTACTTTGGTGAGAACAAACCCCTGCCTGAGATCACAGAGGGCGACGCCGACGATTGGCGTATCTGGCTAGCCACCGAGGAAGTCAGGAAGGACGGAAAGCTTCTCAAGAGCAAGCTCGATGCGAACACTGTCCGCCGTCGTTGTGGCCGGGCACGACAGTTGTTCCGAGCCGCCCTCAAACGAAAAGTCATTGTCGGTAATCCCTTTGGCGACATGAAAGATGTCCACGTACAGGCCAATAAGTCTCGCGAATACTTCATAACGCGAGAAGAAGCTGAAAAAGTGCTAGCGGCGTGCCCGGACTCGCAATGGGGCCTGTTGTTCGCTTTGAGCCGCTACGGAGGGCTGCGATGCCCATCTGAGCACTTGGCCCTACAATGGGGCGACGTCAATCTGGAGAGCGGCGTGATGACGGTTCATTCGTCCAAGACTGAGCATTACGACGGGAAGGAAAGTCGCATCGTGCCTATCTTCCCTGAATTGCGGCCCTACATCGAAGCCGTATTCAACGAATTTGAAACTGCCAACGGTCGCCCGCCGTCCCAAACCGATTGTGTGATCACTCGCTACCGGGAGACAAACACAAACCTCCGCACGCAGCTGAAACGTATCATGAAGCGCGCGAGCGTTCCTGTGTGGCCCAAACTCTTCCAGAATCTCCGCAGCACGCGACAGACAGAGTTACAAGAGAATTTCCCAATCCACGTCGTCTGTGCCTGGATGGGCAACAGCGAAGCCGTGGCGAAGAAGCACTACCTGCAGGTAACGCAGGAACACATAGACCGAGCCCTGCTAACAGTCGAACAGAAGATCGTTGAGCCTCGCGCGTGCGCGCGAGAACCGGCGGCGCAAAATCCGGCGCAGCAACCGTCCGCATCCGTCTGCAATGGTATGCAGCCAGATACAAATCCTTCGAGAAATGCACTCTGTATAGCAGAAACTATGACCCCGACGGGACTCGAACCCGTGTTACCGGCGTGAAAGGCCGGTGTCCTAGACCGCTAGACGACGGGGCCATTTAGGCAGACGGAAGCGTTTGCGCTTGACAACGATAACCGACTGCGATGCAAGGGTTTGTAGTGGTGATGCCGCCACAAGTCAAGTGGACGCTACGTGTGACTTTGTACTCCGAGCAAGCGACACGATCGGTGGTGGTATTGAATGTACCCAAGCCACTCAGAGAATACTTGCTAATTGTCGTGACGCGCCGAGCAGCTGTTGATGCGAGAAACCAAGCACAAAAGCTAAGTCCCGAGCAATACACATTCTCTTTAGCCACAAGGCTGCCAGAAACGCAAGGCGAACGGCGACGTTCGCGTTACGGGTTGTTGGCGCTGCTTGTAGTCGAGTCAGCGCCGCCGTTCGAAGAAGCGCGGGTTTGTGAGGCCGCATCATTGCGGCGAATCGCGTCATAGACCTCGCGACGGTGGACAGGTACTTCCTTTGGCGCTTCCACACCGAGACGGACCTTATCCCCCCGAATCTCTACGACGACGATGGTAATGTCATTGTTGATGACAATACTCTCATTTTTCTTGCGGGAGAGAACCAGCATCAGTTTTTTCCTTCGTGGTGTCGCCCGCTTGAATTCGCGATGACCCTTCCTGGATCTTCGGTTTTGGCAAAACACCAAAGCCAGCGATCAAACCAGGCGAAGGTGCTTGCGAATCGCCACCAAGTGACGATGGCGCAGGCACTTCCTTCATTTCACTCTACGTGCTGTTAAGCTAGAGTCAAGCAAACAGCGGCGTCAAAAAGACGCTTTTTTGAGCAATTTTGGATCAATTGGCACAAAACTCATTGACTATCATCAATTACGACAGATGTTTTTCGGATGAGAATTGCAAGTAAACACAAGCCAATACATGGTTTACAGCATGAAAAGAAGGGCTTGATGAAGGGTTTGTCGCTTGCCAGCTTCGGAGAGTTAGGGTGTCAAATGGGACATTAAACTGGCCTGCCTGACCAGACATGCACACTCTTGAACGGCGTTCTCAAATCGGGACAGCAGCGGAAACAGTCATCAACGGCTACGTGCGAATAAAGTTGGATTGCAACGAAGCCGTCGATCTTTTTCTCATTATGGTTATGGATGAATTCAAGAGTGGTATCCATATCGATTGCGAAGGGTTCTAAACTAGGTTGGTTAGAGCCTGACTCCGTGATTACCTTATTGATGTAGTTGAGATTGGCATTTAATTTTTCCTCTCTCATTTCATCTGATTCTAACAGCGATAGGAAGCAGTTCATGAAAAGAAGTGCGCCTAATAGAGACATTCAATGCTCAAATTCGGTTTAAGGGGAATTCTTCGTCGCGGCGATCAACATTCGGTTCTGCCCGATGTACCAATCGCTTGCGGCTCGGGAACTCGTGTCTATAATTCGATTACAGAAATGGATTGGTTGCGCGGATACCATTGGCGATTTTTGGGTGAGGATGAAAACCCATTTTCTCAGATGAAACTGGAGTCGACGCATGGGACGGTGGCTGCGTGATATTTGGGATGCCATATCAACAGTGGCTCATGGGCTGTGGGTAACGTTGAGATATTGGATTAAAACGTATGAGCCCGATCGCGGCACGTTTACGCACCGTTTTGAATATCCGGAACGGCCGGTTCCCGTGGCAGCTCGATATCGGGGTTTCCATCGGTACGATCTAACGACTTGCATTGCCTGCGATCAATGTGCCAAAGCTTGTCCGGTGGATTGCATTTACATTGGAAAAGAACGGGTCACTAACGGCAAGGGCTTTCGCATTACAGGTTTCACCATTGATTATTCGAAGTGCATGTTCTGCGCACTGTGTGTGGAACCCTGCCCGGTCGACTGCATTTTCATGGGCGCTTCTCACGATTTAAGCTGTTACAGTCGGGACGGTTGCATTGTCGATTTTTCTCGTTTGCCGGTCGACGTGGCGTGGGGGCGTTCGACGCTAAATCCCACGGCGGTTGCTGAATCGAAGGTGATTGTCGAGCCCGTGCATGGCGGACCGAATCAGTAGAGAGAGTGGGTAGAGAACTGAGCGACGTTTCTGAAAGAATCGCATGAGCGACCAGCCACGAAACGATCGTAAGTATTTTACCGTGGAGCAGGCCAACGCCATGCTGCCGCTGGTACGTGCTATTGTCAAAGACTTAGCTGATCTGTCGCGGGATGTGATCGACCGGCGCGAGCGTCTTGCGCATTTACTGGCTGGGCACAACGGCCAGTCGACCGACGTATACAGCGAAGAGCTAACGCAAATTGAAGAAGAGTTGGAAAAAGACGGCCGGCGGCTGCGTGAATATGTGGAAGAACTCATCAAGCTGGGATTGGAACCGAAAAACGGCCAGGAAGGGTTGGTCGATTTTCCTACGCTGATCGACGGTCGGGAAGCTTATTTGTGCTGGAAGTTAGACGAACCCGAGGTTCTGTACTGGCACGATCTTGATGCCGGTTTCGCGGGTCGCCAGCCTCTCACGGCGGTAGCGGGGATCGATTC